>JABMNB010000154.1 GCA_013205335.1 Rhodospirillales bacterium | reverse complement strand
TGTGGTAATCTTCTTCACGGCGTTGCTCTCCTTCGTTGGATTCGACACCCCGAGCCTAACAGGCTCAAGGTGAGCAACGCCTACTTCACAATTTCAACAGAGGCCGGGACATCCCCGGCCATCGCCGTCGGATTCACGATGGTGAACATCGCCGACCGGTACCTGAGCCCTGATCTCAACAAGAGGAATCGCGCGACCGAACCCGAGTGGAGCAACCACCGACAGCCGCGAGATGCTCAACTCGCAATCGACAAGATCAAACAGCTCCCGAGGCGCGCCAGGGTCGGAGACGTCGGCTATGATGCCTTGGCGATCGTGGTCATCGACATGCCCAACGACGGAACGGCAGTGAAGCTGATCGGAAAAGCACCTGCGCCTCAGCCGGGCGACATCTACCATTACGACACGATGATCGCGCGCCTATCGACGATTTACGCCACGCGGTTCAAAGATCTTGCGTAGCCGCTCATCAATGTGCCTTCGCTCGCATTCCCATACGATCGCCACCTTGTAACCCATGCCCCGGAGCTTCCCGACTGCGCTCGCGTCGCGTCTCCGATTGGCATGAAATTTCTCGACCCAGAACCGAACATTCGACTTCGGTACCGTCGCTTTCTTGCAAGCCGTATGGTGATGCCAGAAGCAGCCGTTGACGAATATCGCCCAGCGCCGAGAGCGATTGGCGAAGTCCGGACTGCCAGACAGTCCTCTTACGTTCTTGCGATAGTGTTGGCCTAGTCCGCGCAAGGTGACTGCTACCAGCGCTTCGATGTCCGTGCCCTTCTGCCGGATATTGGCCATGCGGACGGACGTGACACGGTCCGGCTTCAGGCTCTTACTCTGCCGCGACGGCGAACTCCGCGACATTCCCTCTCTCCAGGCGTTCCATGCGATGGAGATGTCCCCGGAGCCGATCCTGAAAACCATCTGCAAATCGAAGAGACGCGCGCTCCGTCCTTCCGAGAAAACCACGCGTAGCCCGCGCCGACAGAGGTTTCCCATCGTATCGCAGGAACGATGTGAGCGCCGGTCGTTCTTTCCATTCGGGATAGGCGTTGATGGAGACTGCATATCGCGCCTTGCCGTCGAAGCGCGCCGCCTTCGGCCATCTACCATCGGCAGCCAGAGCGCCATCGCGCTTGGGATCGTAGGTGCCCGGCCGGGCGAGCCGCCGCCCGATCCATCTAGCCACCGGGACAGAGATGGCGTTGCCTATGAGTGACCAGCGCAGTGAGGCACGACCAGCCTGTTCAGCCGGCAGAGTCCAATTCTCTGGAAACCCTTGGAAGCGCTCGGCATCGCGGATGTCGGGCGTAATCGCATGGCCCGAAGGCAGGAGAATGGCAGGAGGTGACGCAATCCCGACCGTCGAGCCGTTCTTCAAGGTAGGAATCGCGTCGGGTGCCCATCCCAACCCCCGCACACCCTCGGTCCAATAAAAGCCGTGCGCCCGCGCCTCGAGATCCGTCTCGACCAAGCATGGCTCGGCTTCGTCGGCGAGAATAACCGATGCCGGGTCGACGTCGGTCGTCGTGGCGACGAAGAACACCCGCTCTCGCCTCTGGGGCAGGAACGAGAGGCTGTTCACGACGCGATAGGCCCAGCGGTAGCCACGCTCCTCGAACGCCTCGACGAGAAGCCGCATCCCTCGACCCTTGTCGAGTTGAAGCATGAAGGAAACATTCTCGAGAACGACCCAAGGAACGCGCCGACGGTCCAGCAGCCGGAAAACTTCCCCGACGAGGCCAGAGCGGGCACCGCCGATCCCTGCCGTTCGCCCAGCCTGGCTCAGGTCCTGGCAAGGAAAGCCGCCAACGACCAACTCGACTTCGGAAGGAAGAGCCTTGAGCTCAGTGACGTCACGTGGACAGTCTACTTGCGCCATCCTGGCGCGGAGAACGGCCCGTGCCGGATCCCAAATCTCACATAGGAGGCTGGTCTCGTGGCCAGCAGCCGCAAGCCCGCGTTCAAATCCGCCGATGCCCGCGAATAGGCCCGCCACCCTCACCTACTGCCTCCCACACTGCGCCGCGCTGTACTCTCTACAGACTTCATCGGCTTACCGAGTTCCCACTATGTTCCATGCTGCCGGGCGAGTCCATAGCCTAACCACGCGACCTCAACCAACAATCCTTAGTTGTATTTTGTTAGTCGCACGTCCCAGCCCTCACCTAGGCTTAACCCCTTGTCCGCAGCGCGAGACGAGAAATGCCGACGGCAAGACTCCCGACGCCGGTCTGCGTGCCGACTTCAACGGCGCTGGCCACGAAGGCATAGCACACGAAGGCAAGGGTGTTGCCGCCGGATGGTCGCCCAATATCCATTGCAATTCCCCATCCATGGTTCGCTCCACCGTCACCAAGGACAGACGCCGACCAACCTGCCCCAGAACAGCGGGAACACCACGAGCGGGATACAGACGAGCGGCACGATCCGAAGCGCGATCAGGACGACGCCGGCGATCTGGGCGGCCACCAGCCAGGAGAACAGGCTCCTGAGCTTATCCATGGTCAAAGTGTGGCCCATTGCGTGGAGGCAATGGATGCCCTTGTCGATGTAGTCGGGCGGCACGTTGTCGAGAGTCGAGATCTGAGAGAAGTAAATCGCCCACGAGGCGACGAAGGCGATCGCCAGCCGGAGGAGCACGGGCGGGCGATCCACCCACTCGATTAGGCGATGATGCGACCGGATCAACAACGCGCCTCACAGACTCCGCAGGGACGAGGCAGGCGTTATCACAGGCAATTGCGTTGAGGAGACGCCAAAGCCGTATTGGTCCATCAATGGTGCATGAAGGGCCCATCCGCCCTATTCATGGACCATTCAGATTGACGTCGTGACGAAGCAATAGGACGCCGTCTGCGCCGAGGCGCGCCTGTCGGCCACCAGCCGCCGCTATTTCCGGCGGCGGCAGTTCCTCAGTCCGTTCGACTTCGAAGGGTTGCCCACATCGCTCACGGCGCAGCCGCTCGCCTGTTCCCTGCGTGGCTCGATCAGCAGCGCGGCGCGGTGCGGTTGCGGTAGCCGTCGTAATACTGGCTGCCGCAGACGACCTGCTGCTGCACGACGTCGTCGCGATAGCCGTTCTGGCCGCGGTTCGTCACGGTCACGGTCGTATAGCGGCGGCCGTCGGCCTGGTTGTACACGCCGCGGCTGCCCTGCTGATTGGAATTGTACCCCTGCTGATTGGGGTAGTACCCCTGCTGATTGGGATTGTAGTAGGTCGGCGCAGGCTGCCCATAGCCATAGCGCGGAGCCGGCGGCTGATTGTTGTAGCCGTTGTTGTAATAGGCCGGCGCCGGCTGATAGGCGCCGCTCGGGGCGCCGTAATTGTCGTTCTGGCACGCTGCGGCGGCCAGGCCGATGCCCATGACGGCCACGAGTCTCAGAGACATCCTCAGCATCGCACTTCCTCCAACCCACGCGCTGCCGGCGTTTCGGCCAGCGCCCATCATCGGCAACGCTTCCGGCCAAACAAAGGCGGCCTTGCCCTTCCTGCACACGACAACGCTCCCTCGCCCTTTGAGTTGCCGAGCCTTGCGCCGTCCGCTCCGTCGCCTGCCCTATTGCTTGCCGAGAGCGAGCGCCCGGGCGATCTCGCGTGCAGCGAGGGCGGGCCGGCGACGGGGGATACGTCCGGTCATGGCGCGCGGCTCCGCGGGAGCTCCGAGTCGATGCGCGTCTGCGTAATAGCCAAACTGCTCGTCGAAGGCAGACCCGTAACCGATCGCCCCATCGATCAGGTCTGCAAGCTCCGGCCGCCGCATGGGATAGATATCGGCTTCCCGGGAAACGCGGTTTCCATTTGCCGGCAATGACACGCAGGGTCGCGTCGAGGCCGCAGGTGAAGCCGGGCAGGATCTGGGTGCAGGTCTGAGGCGCTCAGCGCGACCTTTGCAGCGGGGTCGGCGTCAGCGGACTCGGTGCAAGAGGCGTCGCCGGTTCGACCGGTGTCCCGCGACGCACGGGCGCCGGCTCAGCTGAACTGGGCGGGCGCCCCTTCATCGGATCGTTGACGGCCGGATCGTTGACCAGGATCGGCTTCACCAGCGTGTCGGCGTCGGCGGACGCGGGGAGCGGGGCGCCCGGAGCCGCTGCCGGGCGCGCAGCCGTGCCCTCCTGCTCGGCGACGGCCTTGGCGGCGGAGGAGGTGTAGAGCCATTCGTCGGCACCGCGGGTCGTGCCTTCCTTGAAGACGGCGATGGCGCGCCGCTTGTCGCCGGCCTTCCAGAAGGCCTCGGAGACGTCGCGATAGACCATGCCGGTGGCGCTGGGCATGTTGTCCTTCGGGACCCGCTGGAGGGCGCCCTTGGCGCGGTCGAAGCTGCGCTCGCCGGCCGCCGCGTCGCCGCTGCGGATCTGGTATTCGGCGAGGCTCGAATAGGCGAGCGCCAGGGTGCCGCAATTGAGGTTGGTGGCGGAGGAGCACTGGTCGGTCGCCGAATATTTGTCGACCTCCTTCTGCGCCAGGCTGGTCGCGGCCTTGAGGTCGCCCTTGTCCGAGGCCTGCATGGCCTCGACCTGGTAGGAATCCCCGCTCGCGCAGGCCGCCAGCGATGCGGCGCAGACGACGAGGCCCGCGATACGCCTGAAATCCCCCATCATCACGACCATCCAGCTTCCCTGTGGAACTCAAAGGCCGCACACCGGCCCTCCCCCACCCGGACTTATGGCGATCCGGTCGCAGGAGTGGAAGGGGGATTTGGCGGCCCGGGCCGAGCTCCGCTGGCCCGAAAGCGCTGCCCCGATCGCCCCGAAGCGCCGCTGCCTGGTCCCCGCCCTTTGCAGAGGCTAGATTGGGGGCCGCATGCGCCAGTTCTGGTGGGTCAATCACAAGCAGACGTTCAATCAGGAGATTTGAGCATCAATACTTGTGGTCGCCCAAGACCTCGAAGAACGGCGTCCGCAATCGCTTCTACGACAACATGCGCGCGGCAAATCCCGGCGACCTCGTCCTCTCCTATGCGAACCAGCTCATCCGCTATGTCGGGCGGGTCGCGGACTTCGCCTTCACCGCGCCCAAGCCATCTGAGTTCGGCGCGACGGGATCGTACTGGAACAACGAGGGCTGGCTGCTGCCGGTGTTCTGGACCCGGCTCGATCCGCCGATCCGTCCCAAGGATCTGCTGCAGTTGATCGGCCCGATGCTGCCCGAGAAATATTCGCCCATCCGGGCCTCATCCGGCAACGGCAACCAGGGCGTCTACCTGGCGGCCATTGCGCGGGAACTCTACGACGTCGTCACCGCGCACGCGCATGTCGACGTGGTCGGGCTCGAAACCGGCGGCGCCAACCGGCTGAGTTTCCGCACCGTCACCGACGAACTCGACGACCGCGTCGAAGCAGGCATTCGCGGCAACCTGAGCCTGGACGACACGATACGCAACGCCACGATCCAGGCGCGCCGCGGTCAGGGCACGTTCCGGTCGAATGTGCAGAAGGTCGAGAAAGCCTGCCGGCTCACCGGCATCACCAATCCCGCTCTGCTGATCGCCAGCCACATCAGGCCGTGGCGGTCGTGCGAGACCGCCGACCAACGGCTCGACGGTGCCAACGGCCTCCTCCTGACGCCAGATGCCGATCTGCTGTTCGATCGCGGTTTCATCTCCTTCGAGGACAGTGGCGAGGTGCGTGTCTCGCCGCGCTTCGCCCCGGACGATCTTCGCCGCCTCGGACTCGGCGAGCGTGCGTGGAAGCAACTTGGATTCGCGGAAGCGCCAATGCCGTGGCAGGCGAAGGGCTTCTCGGACGGACAGCGGGACTACCTGTCCTACCATCGCGAGCAGGTCTACGTCGGCTGACGCCGCCTGGATGCCAGCGGCCGCAATCGGACTCGCGCCTCTGTCGGCGCCGTCGACACGTCAGCGAAATCGACATCCTGACGCTGCGATATTCCGTCACGAATCCCGGCTTCGGCGTCCTGACGCCATGGAGCGCCAACCCTTTCTATACCGACACCCTGATCCAGGGCTTCCAGCTCGCCGGCGAACAGGCGGTGATGATCGGGCTCCCCCATAGACTGAAGCTGCTCAATCTGCCCCGCCTCGCACTGGCCGCCCATGTCTTCAACGGCTGGACCAGCGCCGCTGCCGCGGGCGCGCCTCCGGTCGAGAGCGAAGGGGTTCCCATCTCGACGGGCGTCCGGAGCGCAACCTCCTGCAGGGACTCCGGTTCCGCGTGCAGTACGGCCGGTCCACCGTATGGCAAGGCGGTACGGTCACCAGCAGCGAGGAACTGCGCGTGGTGCTGAACCATGACCTCAATATCTACTGAGAGAGCCTGAACACGCGACGGGCATTCGTCTCGTAGATTTTCCGCCGCTCCTCCTCCGTGACGCTCGCCCCGTCCATGAAGCGCACGGCCTCGGCGTCGTCCTCGTAGGGGAAATCGGCGGCGAAGAGGATGCGGTCGACGCCCAGCACGTCGAGCGAGAGGCGCAGCGCGGGCATCGAGGTCACGCCCGACGTGGTGATGACGAAGTTATCGAGGAAATATTCGCTCGGCAGCCGCGCCAGCTTCTGGCAGGCGCCGATCTTCACTTCGAGCAGATAGCGGTTGTCGATGCGCTGCAGCCAGAAGGGCAGGCCCTCGCCCATGTGGCCGAGCACGATCCTGAGCCTGGGGTAGCGATCGAACAGGCCCGACATGATGAGGCGCATGGCGTGCAGGCCGGTCTCGGCGGCGAAGCCCCAGCCGGCGAACCACAGCGCATAGTCGAGATAGGGCGCCACCCACGACGCCGCGGGCTCGCGCGGATGGAGATAGATCGGCATGTCGTGCGCCTGGGCGGCCTCGAAGATCGGACGGAACTTCGCCGCGTCGAGATACTCGCCCTTCGTGTGGGAGTTCACGATCAGACCGTTGAGCTTCAGCGTCCCGGCGGCGCGCTCGATCTCCTTCGCGGCCGCCGCGGGATCCTGCGGCGCGATCGCCGCCAGACCCGCAAAGCGCGTGGGATGGGCGCGCACGGCGGCGGCCAGCATGTCGTTCGACTCGGCCGCGAGCCGTGTCGCGAGCGAAGCCTCGAACACCTGCACGCCCGGCGAGGTGAGCGACAGGACCTGCATGGCGATGCCGATCGCGTCCATATGGGCGATGCGGGCCGCGCCGATGTCGAGCAGGCGATCGTCCATCGGCTTGTTGGCGGGCGTCTGCGCCAGGATCGTCTCGCCCATTTTCGCGAAGCCTGGCTCGACGTCGGGGCCCGCCAGCACCTTGAACCATTCCGCCATGATCTCGGGCGTCACGAAGGCTTCTTCAACCGCGATACGCCGAAAGGACATGTTCACGCTCCCTGCTCCGTTGCACAGAACCTACGTCAGGGCGCACCAAACGCCGATTTCATTTCGCATGCAATCGACCGCCCGGTCCGCGTAGCATGAGGCGCCTTCACAGGAGCAACCGGATGACGATACCCGAAGACGACTCGTCCCTCCCGTCACGGCGCGCGGCCATGGCCTCCGGGGCCGCCCTGCTCGGCACGACCCTTCTGGCCGGCGGAGTCCCGCAAGCGCAGGCGCAGGCCCCGGCCCCCTCGCCGGCCGCTCCCGCCAGCGCCGCGATGCCGTCGGGCCACAACATCCTCTTCGTGCTGGTCGACCAGGAGCATTTCTTCCCGCACTGGCCGTTCCCCGTGCCGGGGCGCGAGGCGATCAAGAAGAAGGCCGTCACCTTCCTCAATCACCAGGCGGCCTCCTGCGTCTGCTCCTCGGCACGCTCGGTCGTCTATACCGGCCAGCACATCCAGCACACCGGCATCGCCGACAATCTCAGCTCGATCTGGCAACGCGACCTCTCGACCACGATCAAGACGATCGGCCACCGGCTCGCCGAGCTAGGATATCACGCCGCCTATCAGGGCAAGTGGCATCTCTCGGCGAACCTCGATCTCAACGACAAGCCGGTCGATGCGCCGCTGCTCGACTACCGCAGGACCCTGCAGTCCTACGGGTTCCAGGACTTCTTCGGCATCGGCGACATGATCGACGGAACCCTGGGCGGCTATTCGTACGACGACGGCACGCTGGCGACGGCAATCTCGTGGCTGCGCACGGAAGCGCAGGCGCTGCGCACCAAGGGACAGAACTGGTATCTCGCCGTCAATTTCGTGAACCCGCACGACACGATGTATTTCGACTCCGACATCGGCAAGGAGAACATCCAGGGCAAGCGCCATGCGTTCGGCATCGCCCGCGCCCCGGACGACGAACTCTACCGCGCGACCTGGGACGGCGTGCCGCTGCCGGCGAGCCGCCACCAGCCGCTCGATGCGCCGGGGCGGCCGAAGGCGCACCTCTATTACCAGCAATCCATCGACCTGCTGGTCGGCGCCTGGCCCGACGAGGACCGGCGGTGGCGTGCCCTGCGCAACTACTACTTCAACGCCATTCGCGATTGCGACACCAAGGTGGAGCGCCTGATGCAGGCGCTCGAAGACAACGGCATGGCAGCGAACACCATCGTCGTCTTCACCGCTGACCATGGCGAGTTGGGCGGCAACCACCAGATGCGCGGCAAGGGCACGACCACCTACCGACAGCAAAACCACCTGCCGCTGATGATCGTGCATCCGGCTCTCGCGGGCGGCAGACAGTGCCAGGCGCTGACCTCGCAACTCGACCTCACGCCGACGATCCTGGCACTCACCGGCAAGGACGGGGCCGCCCGCGCCCGTGCAAGCGAGGGATTGCCCGGCAAGGACTTCTCCGCGCTGCTGCGCGAGCCGCAAGCCGCAGGAGAGAAGGCCGTGCGACCGGCCACTCTGTTCAATTTCGACATGCTGTCCTATGCGGACCCGACATGGGCCACGATGACGATCGACACGCGCGTCTACAGGACCAAGCCACCGGCGCAGCAGGAGGCGATGCTGGCGGGGCATCCGCCGGACTTCCGGAACCGGACGTCGATCCGCAGCATCTTCGACGGCCGCTACCGCTTCTCGCGCTACTTCTCGCCTGTCCTGTTCAACACGCCGAAGACGATGGAAGAGCTGCTCGCGAAGAACGACCTCGAGGTCTACGACCTGCAGGCCGATCCCGACGAGATGGCCAACCTGGCGCTCGACCCGAAGAAGAACGGCGACCTCATCCTGGCGCTCAACCAGGTGACGAACGATCGGATCGCCGACGAGGTCGGCGTGGATGACGGGTCGTTCCTGCCCATCCGCAACGGGAAGTGGGCTTTCCCGCCGTTGGATGAAAGATAGTGGTGGAGAGAGCCATACGTCGCTCCCGGACATTGCCGAAGGCAATGTCCGGACGCTCACCGGCTTAGAAGGCCGGGCTTCGCTCGGCCTTCTAAGCCGATCGCTCGAACGTGCCGGTGATCGCGGCCTTGGCCAAGGTATTGAAATGCAGCTGGAAGCCGACGATCGCCGCCGACGTCTCGGCATTCACCGGCAGCGCCTCTTCCTTCACCGCGAACACCGTGAACGCGTAGCGGTGCGGGCCGTGGCCCTGCGGCGGGCACGGCCCGCCATAGCCCGGCGCGCCGAAATCGGTGCGCGTCTGCAGCGCGCCTTTCGGCAGCAGGCCGGCCTTGGGGTTGCCGGCGTCGAGCGCGAGTTCGGTGGTGCCGGCGGGGATATTGACCACCACCCAGTGCCAGAAGCCGCTGCCGGTCGGCGCGTCGGGATCGTAGCAGTGAACGGCGAAGCTCCTGGTGCCCTCGGGAGCGCCCGACCAGCGCAGGTGCGGCGACTTGTTGCCGCCGCCGCAGCCGAAGCCGTACTCGGCCGAGAGGATGTGCTCCATGCCGAGGCTGGCGCCGTCCTTGAAGCTGTCACTGGTTACGGTGAAAGACATGATCCTGCGTTCCTTCGTCGTTGTTGTATCTCGTGGCGCTCCCGGACGGTGCCAGCGCCCTCACCCGGGATTCAAGGGTTCTTCAGGCGCGATCGGGTCGGGGCTGCCTCTCCATGACTTCCAGTCGCGAAGCGATCAGGGTCGCGCTCATGGTTTGCAATGCCGACCAGGCGGCCACCGCTCCGGGAAGCAAGGCCCACCCCCAGCCCGCGAAGTAGCCGACGGCAACGGCGCCGGCGAGAAAGAGCCCGGTGACGCCGCCCTTCCGCCGGGCGCCGGCCTTGAACTCCGAGGAGGTCTTGCCCACCTCCGCGGACTTCGCCGCCAGCGCGTCATGCCATCCCACCGTCGGGCTCCTGTCTGGCGTGTGTGGCTAAGCCGGGCGGCGCTGCAGGACATCGCCGGAGGCAATGTCCCGACGCTCCTCCGGCCGCGCTTCGCGCGGCCGGCTACTCTGCAGCCTTGATTCCGATTTCCTTCATCACCTTCAGCATGATCTCGGTGTCGCGCTGGAAGACCTTGTTGGTCGCCTCGAAGCTGAGCGGGCCCACGATCAGATAGTTGGCCATCAGCGCCTTCACCTTCTCGTCGGTGCCGGCCTCGATCAGCGTGTCGGAAAGCTTTTTGGCGATGTCCTTCGGCGTCGCGGCCGGGACGGCGAAGACGGCGAACGCCCGCGTCTCGTAGAAGCCGCCGACCGCGCCCTGCTCCGTCATCGTCGCCACGCCGGGAAAGGCCGGCAGGCGGTCGCCCATCATGGCGATGGCCCGGCCCTTGCCGGAGGCGATCACCGGCGACGCCCCGGCGGGACTGCCCGCGCCGCCATCGAGCTGCTGCGACGTCACGTCGGCCCACATCGCCGCCTCGCCGCGATACTGCACGATCTCGACCTTGAAGCCGTACTGCTTGGCCATCGTCTCGATCAGCATCTGCGGCGTCGAACCCGGCCCGTAGGCGCCGAAGTTCAACTTGTCGACCTTCTTGGCGTATTCGACGAATTGCTTGAGGTTGGTCGCGCCGGTCTTCTCGGCCGCCACGACGGGACCGCCCAGGCTGGTCGTCATGGTGAGATACGTGAAGTCCTTCTCCGGATCGTAGGGCAGGTCCTTCACCGTGACGCGGTTCTGGATCAGCGACGACGAGATGGTGCAGAGGATGGTGTAGCCGTCCGGCGCCGCGCGCTTGACCTCGGCCACGCCGATCGTACCGCCGGCGCCGCCCTTGTTCTCGACGACGACAGACTGACCGAGCTTGCGGCCGAGATACTCGCCATAGACGCGCGCAATGCCGTCGGTCTGGCCGCCCGCGGGATAGGGCACGACGATGCGCATCGGCTTGTTCGGGAACGCCGCCTGCGCCCACGAGGATCCGGTGAAGACGGCCGGCGCCGCGAGAATGCCCGCGCCCGCAACGATGAGTCCGCGCCGTGTCGGATTACGCATTACAATTCCTCCCTGATCCGCGGGCCTTCCCGACCCTGATCTTGTGGCGGCACACTAATGC
>JABMNB010000153.1 GCA_013205335.1 Rhodospirillales bacterium | reverse complement strand
TCCAGTCGGCCTGTGCGCCGTTGGTGGTCCACATCTTGCCACCGTTGATCACCCAGTCGCCGCCGACGCGGCGCGCCGTCGTCCTGATCGAGGCGACGTCGGAGCCAGCGCCGGTCTCCGAGACGCCGAGGCAGGCCACGTAATCGCCGGTGATCGAGGGTGTCAGAAAGTCCCGGCGCAGCTCGTCGCTGCCATAGCGAGCGAGGGCGGGCGTCGCCATGGAGATCTGCACGCCCGTCGCCATCGGGATCGATCCGCCGTTCACCCATCCCAGCGATTCGGCACAGACCATGGCGTAGGAGAAATCCAGACCGGAGCCGCCGAACTCGACGGGCTTGTCGACGCCCAGGAGGCCGGCAGTACCCATCTTCTTGAACAGCTCGTGGGCCGGGAATTGGCCTTCTCTCTCCCACTGGTCGACATGGGGATTGATCTCGCGATCGATCAGCGTCTTCCAGGTCTGGCGCAGCGCTTCGTGCTCGGGTGTGAACTTCATGACTTCATCCTTGCCCTACATGCGGGCGACACCGAAGGAGATGGGATTGAGCGGCCGCACGATCGATTCGCGGGCGATCGACAGGGTGAAGGCCAGCACCCGCCGCGTGTCGCGCGGGTCGATGATGCCGTCGTCCCAGAGATGGGCGGTCCCGTAGAGCGCCGTCGATTCGCGCTCGAACTGGTCGACGATGCCCTTGAACATCTTTTCGATCTGCTCCGTGGGCGGCTCCTTGCCCTCACGTAGGAACTTCTGCTCGGTGACGGTCTTCATCACGCCCGCCGCCTGTTCGCCGCCCATCACGGCGGTGCGGCTGTTGGGCCAGGCGAAGATGAAGCGCGGATCGTAGGCGCGGCCGCACATGCCGTAATTGCCGGCGCCGAAGCTGCCGCCGATCACGATAGTGATCTGCGGCACGGTCGCGTTGGCGACGGCCTGGATCATCTTGGAGCCGTGCTTGACGATGCCGCCACGCTCGCTCTCGGTGCCGACCATGTAGCCCGTCGTGTTCTGCAGGTAGACGATGGGCGTGCCCTGCTGGCAGCAGAGCTGGATGAACTGGGCGGCCTTCACGGCACCCTTGACGGTGATCGGGCCGTTGTTACCGATCAGCGCGACGGGCTCGCCCTCGATCGCGGCCCAGCCGCAGATCGTCTGCTGGTCGAACAGGCCCTTGAATTCGAGAAAGTCCGAGCCGTCGACGAGGCGCGCGATCACTTCGCGCACGTCGTACGGATCCTTGTGCGACGGGGGAACGACGCCGCACAGCTCCTCGATGTCGTGGAGCGGTTCCTTGAACGGCCGTGCCGCGCGCGGCGGCAGTTTGTCGTTCCAGTGCCACTTGGCGATCACGTCGCGGGCCATGCGGATGCCGTCGGCGTCGTTCTCGGCCATCCATTCGGCCACGCCCGAGACGGTGGCGTGCATCTCCGCGCCGCCCAGCTCTTCGTCGGTCGCGATCTCGCCGGTCGCGGCCTTGAGCAAAGGCGGGCCGGCCAGGAACACCTTGGCCTGGTTGCGCACCATGATGACGTAGTCGGAAAGGCCCGGCAGATAGGCGCCGCCCGCCGTAGAGGAGCCATGCACCACGGTGACCTGCGGGATGCCGCGCGCGGACATGCGTGCCTGGTTGGCAAAACCGCGGCCGCCGGGCACGAAGATTTCGGCCTGGTAGAGAAGATTTGCGCCACCGGATTCGACCAGATTCACGACCGGCAGCTTGTTCTCCATGACGATCTGCTGCACGCGCTGGCCCTTGCGCTGGCCGGAGGGCGCCACGGTGCCGCCCTTGATGGCGCTGTTCGAGGCCGACACGACGCAGCGCACGCCCTCGACATAGCCGATGCCCGCGACAGAGCCGCCGCCGGCGCTCGACCCGTCCTTGTCGTCGTCCATGCGGTAGCCTGCGAGCGGCATCAGCTCGAGGAAGGGGGCTCCACGATCCAGCAGCAGCGCGATACGCTCGCGCGGCATGAGCTGGCGGCGCTTGGCGAAGCGCTCGCGCGATTTCTCGGATGCCGCCTGGACGTTCGCTTCGGCTGCACGGAACTCCGCAATGGCCGCCAGCATGCGCTCGCGGTTCTGCCTGAACTCGTCGCTGTTGCGATCGATCTGGCTTTCGAGGATCGGCATGGTCGCCTCAGCCGCCCAGGACTTTGGGCGTCTTGGCGAGATGGAAGCCGTTGAAGGCTTGCGACTTGTCGGTGGCCGGCAGGTCGACCGACCGGTTGGCGAGAGGTACACCGCCGTCGATGCGGATTTCCGTGCCGGTGATGTAGGCCGAAGCGTCGCTCAGCAGGAAGCAGACCGCAGCGGAGACCTCGCTCTCGGTGCCGAGGCGGCCCAACGGGCAATGGGCCTTGAGCTTGGGGATCTGCTCCTGGAAGTCGCCGGTATAGGTATCCATGCCCGATGAGGCGATCCAGCCCGGTGCCACCGAGTTCACGCGCACGCCCGCCGCCGCCCATTCGAAGGCGAGGGTCATGGTGAGATTGGCCATGCCGGCGCGCGCGGCGCCGGTGTGCACCATGTTGGGGAAACCGTTGCGATAGTCCGCCGTCATGTTGACGATCGATCCGCCATGGTTCTGCATCGACTGCGTGAACACCTCGCGGCTCACGATGAAGCCGCCCGTCAGGTTGTTGCGGACGACGACGTCGAACCCCTTGGCGCTGAGCGACGCCGCGGGCGCGGGGAACTGGCCGCCGGCATTGTTGAACAGTCCGTGGATGCGGCCGTTCCTCGCCACGATCGCTGCTACTGCATCCTTGACCTGGGCTTCCTCGCGGATGTCGAAGGCATGCGTTTCGCAGGTGCCGCCCGCGGCTTCGATCTCGCCCTGGACCGTGTCGAGCTTCTCCTGCTTGCGGCCGGTGATGACGACATGAGCGCCGAGGGCTGAGATTTCGTGCGCCGTGCAACGCCCGATGCCGCTGCCACCACCGGTCACGATGACGGTCCGGCCCTCAAACAATCCCGGTTTGAAGACCGAGCGATATGTCATGTTTCCTCCTGCTGAACGGCCGTTTACCGGCCTGTAGTTGACGTTTACGTAAAGGTCAAGTAATCCCCAGACCATTGGCCGACCGGAGGAACTCGCTCATGACCTTGCAGGAAATCACCGCGAAAATGAAGGAAGGCGCTTCGAAGAAGTCGGCCTTTGGAAACAGTGTAAAGTTCGCCACCGATCAGGGTGTCGTCCATATCGACGGCAACCAGACCCCGCCCAACGTCACCAACGACGACACGGCCGCGGACTGCACCATCAAGATGGACTTCAGCGACTTCGCCGACCTGATCGGCGGCAAGCTCGACGGCATGACGGCGTTCATGACCGGCAAGCTCAAGATCGAAGGCGACATGGGTGTCGCCATGAAGCTGAAGTCGATCCTGGGCTAAGCGCAGCGCGCGAAAGCCCGCTCAGTCCTAACAAGGGCCCCCTCGCGGGGCCCTTTCTGCGTCTGCTCAGGCTTGTTTGCTCTTGTGGTAATGACGCCTGGCCTTGGCGCGATTGCCGCAGGACGACATCATGCACCAGCGACGCTTGCCGGCACGGCTCTCGTCGAGGAACAGGTAGAGGCATTCCGGGTTGGCGCAACGGCGGACCTTGGCCAGCTTCGCGCTCGCCAGCAGGTCTCCCGCCGACCACAGGACAGGCGCCAGCAGGGCCAGCGCCGTGCCCGATTTCATGTCGAGCTCCCAGTCAAAGCTCTCCTTGCCGCGCTTCAGGATCGTGCGGGCAGGGGCGGTTGCAAGGGCGGCGTTCAAGCCCTCGAAATCCCGGCTTGCGGGCGCCTTGCCCTGAGCCACGGCGTCGAACAGGCGATGGATTGTCTCGCGCAGGTCCAGCGCCTGCTCGAATTCCTTCTGGGCGGGAGCCTTCGGTGCCTTGGCCCACGCCGCCAGATCCGCCGGCGTGTTCAGCGTCTCCGTCGGCGTGTCCTGGCCGCGCCAATAGCGCGTATTGGCGAACTCCAGGCAGAGATCGGGGGAGATCATCGACGGGACTTACTAACCAGTCGACAGGTTGACAAGGCATGACCTTCGAAATAACTATATAACCGGTTATATAGATATAGAGGAGAAAATTGCCATGTTTGATCACGTCGCCATCGGCGTCGCCGACATCAGCCGCTCGCGGAAGTTCTACGACGCGGCGCTGCACCCGCTCGGCTGCACGCTGCTGAGCGGCGGGGAGAGTTCGCTGGGATATGGCGAGAAGGCGATTGGCCTGTGGGTCGGCAAGGCAGCCCGGCCGGTGAAGCCCGACATGGAGTCGAATCTTCACTTCTGTTTCGTGGCAAAGGACCGCACGGCGGTCGACGCTTTCCATGCCCAGGCTCTCAAGGCTGGCGGCACGGACAACGGCAAGCCGGGCATCCGCGCCGACTACGATCCGAATTACTATGCCGCCTTCATCATCGATCCCGACGGCTATCGCATCGAGGCCTATTGCGGGAAGTGACGCCGAGCGTCTTGCAAGGATCGCTGCTGCCCCCGATGTTGGGACGGCAGCGATCCTGTGAGGCGATGATGACGAAGACAGTTCGGGCGGCTGTTGCGGCGGATGAGGCGGCGGCAATTGCCACGCTGACCCTCGCGTTCGCTGGCGATCCCGCGACGCGCTGGACCTGGCCGGATTCGCAGGATTACCTCAGTGCCTTTCCGCGCTTCGCCAAGGCGTTCGGTGGGGCGGCCTTCGTGAAGGGCAGTGCCCATCTCATTGGCGACCATGCGGGCGCGGCGCTGTGGCTGCCGCCCGGCGTCGAGGCCGACGACGCGGCGTTGGGCGACCTGATGCGGACCACTGCATCGCCGCCGTCGATGGTCGACGGTGCGCAGGTCATGCAGCAGATGGCGGGCTATCACCCGCGCGAGCCACACTGGTATCTGCCACTGATCGGTATCGACCCGAAGCACCAGGGCAGGGGACTGGGCGGGGCATTGCTCGATCATGGGCTCGAGATCTGCGACCGGGATGGCGCGCTCGCCTATCTGGAATCGTCGAACCCGCGCAACGTGCCGCTCTACCAGCGTCATGGCTTCGAAATCATGGGCCGCATCCAGTTCGGCAGCTCGCCGACCCTGGTGCCCATGCTGCGCAGGCCGCATCGGAGAAGGTGACGCTGAGCGGCGTTTATTTCTGCGCGAAGGCCCGTTCCAAGGCTGATGGCGAACTCCTGCACGCGAGGGCCTTGCATCGCTGGATTTGCCGTCGCACCAGCGCCTTCCGGTCATGCGAGCACGCGACGCGAGGCTTTTGTCCGTCGTGCGTTACGGCGCTCATCTTTCAGCGGACGCAGACGCGGCAGGCGTAGTCCGCTCGCTCAGGCCGCCTTCTTGCCGTGATGGCTGTGCAGCTTGGCGCTCAGTACGCGGCGGATGGCATTGAACTCCGGACTCGCCACGTCGCGCGGCCGCGCCAGGTCCAGCATGTTGTCGCTCTCGATGCGGCCGGGGCCCGGCGTCATCACGACCACGCGATTGGCCAGCAGGATCGCTTCTTCGACTGCGTGGGTGACGAACACGACGGTGAGTTTCGTGCGCTCCCAGATGTCCAGAAGCTCGTCCTGCAGGCGCTCGCGCGTCATGGCGTCGAGCGCGCCGAACGGCTCGTCCATCAG
>JABMNB010000152.1 GCA_013205335.1 Rhodospirillales bacterium | reverse complement strand
GACCACTCATTCCAGTCGATCGCGACCACCTGTTTCGATCGATCGCGACCAGTGTGACGCGGGTGCTCGTAGCGCCGCTGGATGTAGCCGTTGATGTCAGTCTGCCGAAGGTTGGTCAAGCGCAGATCGAACTCGTCCGCACGTTTGCCGATCAGGCGGCTATGGCCTACGAGAACGCACGCCTGTTCACCGAGACCAAGGAAGCGCTCCAGCAGCTGACCGCGACGAGCAATGTCCTCAAGGAGATCAGCCGCTCGACCTTCGATCTGACGAAAGTCCTGCAGTCTCTGCTCGATAGTGCGATGCACCTCGGCAAGGCCACCAGTGGTGGCCTATTCCTGCCCGACAGCGACGGCGGGTACCGGATGGCCGTGCTCGCGGGCGAGGGGCCGCCGGGCGATCGTGCCGACCTCGCCCTGGAAAAGACCCTACGCGACAGACCAATCCGCCCTGGTCGCGACACGACCACGGGCCTCGCGCTGCTGGAGCAGCGTACGGTGCATACGCCGGACATCAATGCCATGTCCGGCTACCGTCCAGACATTGTCGCGGCGGGCTCCTACCGTACCAACCTGGCCGTTCCCATGCTGCGCGACGGGGAAGTGGTCGGAGTGATCGTGCTCACGCGCGGGGGTGCAGTTTCGCCCTTCACCGACAAGCAGATCGAGTTGGTCGAAACGTTCGCCGCGCAGGCCGTGATCGCGATCGAGAATGTGCGCCTGTTCGACGGGACCCGGGAAGCGTTGGAGCAGCAAACGGCGACAGCAAACGTGCTGCAGGTCATCAATGCGTCCCCCGGTGACCTTGCCCCTGTGTTCGACGCGATCGTGAAGAATTCGATGCGCCTGTGCGAGGCCGACGGCGGCGGGTTATGGCTGGTCACGGGCGACGCGGCCCGACCGCACGGCCACCACATCGGCAACTGGGAGAAATTCAAGGAATATCTTGGCGAGGAGACGGTGCCTCTGAGATTCTTGTTGGGAGACGACAACCTGGACCAGACGTTCGTGCACATAGACGACATGACGTCCCGTCCCGCCTACAAGAAGGGGGTACCGTTTATCGTCGCGAGCGCCGACCTGATCGGCCTCAGGACCGTCCTGTGTGTGCCCGTGCGCGAGAGCGGATCTGTTGTCGCCGTATTCAGCCTTTTTCGGAATAAGGTGCGGCCGTTCGCCGACAGGCAGATCGAGTTGGTGCGGTCGTTTGCCGCCCAGGCGCAGATCGCGATGAAGAACGCACGGCTGATGAACGAGACGCGGGAAGCTCTGGAGCGGCAGACTGCCACGGCGGAGATTCTCAAGGTGATCGCCAGTTCGCCGACGAACGTGCAGCCGGTGTTCGACGCCATCGCGGAACGGGCGAGGCTGCTGTGCGGTGCCCAGGTCGGCTCGGCGACGCGCTTCGACGGCGAATGGCTGCACATGCTGAGCTACAGGGGTGCGTCGCCGCAGGCCGAGGCGGAAATGCGCGCCGCGTTTCCCGTCAAACCCGGACACGGCTCCGTCAATGCACGGGCGATCGTGACGGCAACCCCCGCGCAGGTTCAGGATATCCGGCTCGATCCGAACTACCAACTCGCCGGGCCGGTGGCGCAGGCCGGGCTGCGCAGCATGCTGGGCGTCCCGATGGTCCTGAATGGCAGGGTCATCGGCGTCATCGGGCTGGGCCGTGAGGCGCCCGGTCCCTATTCCGACAATTCCATCGCCTTGTTGCAGACGTTTGCCGACCAGGCGGTGATCGCTGTCGAGAACGTGCGCCTGTTCAACGAAACGCGGGAAGCGCTCGAACGGCAGACCGCGACGTCCGACATCCTGCGGGTCATCAGCAACTCGCCGACTGACGTGACGCCCGTCTTTGATGCCATCGCCGAGCGTGCCCGCGTGCTGTGCGGAGCTGTCCTGGGATTCACCACCCGCTTCGATGGTGAACTGTTACATCTGGTTGGTTTCCACGGCACATCTCCGGAGGCTGAGCCTGCGATGCGCGCAGCCTTCCCGGTCAAGCCGAGCCCTGAATCGCTCAATGGCCGCTGCCTATTGGCAGGTGCTCCTGTTCAGATATCCGACATACAGGACGACCCGCAGTACCGGCTGAAGAATGTCGGCGAAGCGGCGGGATATCGAAGCGGTCTGGCCATTCCGTTGCTCCAGGGGACCAGGACTATCGGAGTCATCGGCGTGGCGCGCGAGGAGGTCGGCGAGTTCCCGCAAAAGATGATCGAGGTGCTGAAAACCTTCGCGTCGCAGGCCGTGATTGCCATTGGCAACGTGGGCCTGTTCAATGAGGTGACGGCGAAGAGCCGGGATCTCGGCGAAGCGCTCCAGCAGCAGACCGCCACTGCCGATGTGCTCAAGGTGATCAGCCGTCGGGCGTTCGACCTGCAGGCCGTATTCGACACGTTGATCTCGTCTGCCGTCGATCTGTGTGGTGCATTCAACGGCACGATCTGCCTGCGCGATGGGGATGCGTACCACTACATTGCTACTTCGGGTATCGAGGGCGATTTCAGGAAATTTCTTCGTGAACATCCACCGACGCCCGGGCGGGCATCGGCGGCCGGACGCGTCCTGATGTCGGGCAAGGTCGAGATAATTTCCGATGCGCTGGAAGATGCTGACTATGTCGTCCCCGCATTCGGCTTGAACAATACCCGTTCCGTGTTGGGCGTACCGCTGCTACGCAATGATAGGGTGGAAGGCGTGCTGGTGCTGGCGCGCGTCGAACCCGGTCTGTTCACGGATCGCCAGATCGAGCTTGTGCAAACCTTCGCGGATCAGGCGGTGATCGCCATCGAGAACGCGCGGTTGCTCACCGAGTTGCGCAAGTCGCTCGAGCGACAGACCGCAACGTCCGACATCCTGCAGGTGATCTCCCGATCGCCGACCGACGTTCAGCCGGTATTCGACGCCATCGTCAGGAGCGCCGTACCGCTTTGCAATGGTTTGCACGCCCTGTTCTATCGGTACGATGGCGCGCTGCAGCATTTGGTGGCCCAGTACTTTGGTGGCGACGATCGAGATTCCGAGGAGGGCTTGAGCATGCTGCGTGCGCTTTATCCTCGCGCGCCGCAGCGAAGCACCGCCACAGGCACGGCGTTGCTTGATGGAGTCGTGGTGCACGTAGCCGACCTGCAAGGCGACCCCCGCTTTTCCGGTGGAGGCCACCGCGTCGCCTTGGCGGCAGGCTATCAATCCTCCCTCGCGGTGCCGTTGCTGAAAGAAGGCCACGCGATTGGCGTGATCTATGTGGTCAGGCGAGAGACTGGCCCCTTCGCGCCGGAGCAGATCGCGCTGCTGGAGAGCTTCGCCGCGCAGGCCGTCATCGCCATTGAGAACGTCCGGCTCTTCACCGAGTTGCGCGACTCGCTGGAGCGCCTCAAGGCCGCCCAGGCCAGCCTGATCCAGGCCGAGAAACTGGCCTCGCTCGGTCAACTCACCGCCGGCATCGCGCACGAGATCAAGAATCCGCTGAATTTCATCAACAATTTCGCCGACCTTTCGGCCGAACTGGTCGGGGAACTGCGCGAGGCACTTGACCCGGCAAGGACGGAGCTTGGCGCCGATGCCCGGGCCGCTGTCGACGAATTGACGGAAATGCTCTCGGCCAACCTTGGCAAGGTCTCCCAACACGGCCGCCGCGCCGACAGCATCGTCAAGAACATGCTGCTGCATTCGCGCGAGGGCAGCGGCGAGCGGCGCCGCGTCGATCTCAACGCGAGCGTCGAGGAAAGCCTGAACCTCGCCTATCACGGCACACGAGCCGAGAAACCCGGCTTCAACATGACGCTGGAGAAGGACCTCGATCCGGCGTTGGGCGAAGTCGAACTTTATCCGCAGGAGTTCGTCCGGGTCCTGCTCAACCTGATCTCGAACGGATTTTATGCCGCGCACCAGCGGAAGATCGACAGTGCCGACGTCACTTTCGAGCCGACGTTGCGCGTGACCACCCGCGCCCTCGGAGACCGCGTCGAGATCCGGATCCGCGACAACGGCATGGGGATTCCGGACGCGGTGAAGCAGAAGATATTCAATCCCTTCTTTACGACCAAGCCGGCCGGCGAAGGCACCGGTCTCGGCCTGTCGCTGAGCTTCGACATCGTGGTGAAGCAGCACGGCGGCACGATCGACATCCAGACCGAGCCCGGCGCATTCACGGAGTTTATCGTGACCGTGCCCCGCCAGCTTGCGACAGGCGGGACGCCCACCGCGGTACCTTCGCCATGAGCGCCGCCATTCTCGTCGTCGACGACGAACAGGACATCGAGCCGTTGTTCCGCCAGCAGTTTCGCCGGGAGTTGCGCCAAGGCGCCTTCATCATGGAGTTCGCTCTGTCGGCTGCCGAAGCCCTGAAGCGGATCGAGGCGGTGGGTGTCAGCGAGGTGGTCTTGATCTTTTCCGACATCAACATGCCTGGAATGAACGGGCTCGACCTGCTGGAACGCCTCAAGACCGATCGACCGGAACTTGCGGTGGTCATGGTGACGGCCTATGGCGACGACGATACACGCCGGGCCGCGGCGGATCGCGGTGCGGATGGCCTGCTGACCAAGCCCGTCGACTTCGCCCTGCTGCGGGCCGAGATCGTCGCCCGAATGGCGGAGCGAGGCGGCGGCGCATGAAGGAAGCATCGGAAGTCGTCGCCGTTCCGGCTCCCCTCATTCTCGTGGTCGACGACGAGCCGGACCTGGAAGCGTTGGTTTTGCAGAAATTCCGGCGCGAGATCCGCGACGGCAAGGTGCGCTTCCTGTTCGCCCATGACGGGGTCGAAGCGCTTGATGTGCTGGGCCGCCACGACGACATCGACATGGTGCTGAGCGACATTAACATGCCGCGCATGGACGGACTGACGTTGCTACAAAAGCTCGGCGAGACGGCGGGGACGCAGTCGACCATCATCGTCTCGGCCTATGGTGATATGAGCAATATTCGGACCGCGATGAACCGTGGCGCCTTCGACTTCGTCACCAAGCCGATTGATTTCACGGACCTTCAGACCACGATCGACAAGACCCTGCGCCATGTCCGCGCGATGCGCGAAGCGAGGCAGCGCCAGGCGGAGGCCGAGCGCGCCCACGCGGCGCTCTCGCGTTACTTCTCACCCAACCTCGCCGTGCAACTTGCCGCCGGCAGCGGCGGCATCGACCTTTCGGGTCAGCGACGCGAAGTCTCGTTCATGTTCACTGACATCGCGGGCTTTACCTCGCTGGTGGAGACGCTCGACCCGGTAGTGATCGCTCCCCTGCTCAACGACTATCTTGGTGGCATGACCGACATCGTGTTTAGCCATGGCGGTACCCTGGTGAAGATTGTCGGTGACGCCATGCACGTGCTTTTCGGGGCGCCCGCGGAACAGCCTGACCATGCCGCGCGCGCAGTCGCCTGTGCCCTCGAACTCGATGCCTGCTCGGAGGCTTTCCGGTCGCGGTGGGCGGACCGCGGCATCACCCTTGGCGCCACCCGGATTGGCATCAACGCGGGGCCGGCGATCGTCGGCAATTTCGGCGGTGGAAGGCACTTCGACTACACCGCCTACGGCGACACCATCAACACCGCAGCCAGGTTGGAGACCGCGAATAAGCAGCTCGGCACGCGAATCTGCGTCAGCGAAGGCGTCGTCTCACGCGATCCCGCCTTCAAGGGCCGGCCGGTCGGCGACCTGATGCTGCGCGGGCGGGCCGAGCCGATGCGCGCCTACGAGCCACTCTCGCCGGAGGCCTACGCCGATCCGTCAATCGCGACTTATCTGGACGCTTTCCGGAAGCTGGAAGCTGGAGACCGGTCGGCAATGCCGGCCTTTGCTGCTCTGGTCGGCCTGCGCAGCGACGACCAACTCGCCGGCTTCCATCTAAAGCGCCTGCTTAATGGTGCGACAGGTACCACCGTGGAATTAGATTAGGGTGGACCTTTCCCCTCCTTGCCGCCTTTCGTCCGCCGGCAGCTTTGCGTGCTCAAAATTTCGAAAGCCCAAGCAACGTGTGGAGAGTTGATCTTGCACCCGCCTGCGCGACGACAAACTCTCGCGTCGCCACCGTCAGGAATTCACCCTGTGCTTGCTCAAAACTCCAAAACGCCGATAAAGCATAGAGTTTTTGGCGCCGCAGCCATACCGTCATAGGCATGCTCATCCTTTTGTCCGCCCTCGGTT
>JABMNB010000151.1 GCA_013205335.1 Rhodospirillales bacterium | reverse complement strand
CGTCTTGCCGGCGTCAGGATGCGAGATGATCGCAAACGTGCGCCTGAGGCCGGCGGGATGGCCGGCCAGACGGGCGTCGGAAGCGGGAAGAGCGGCGGAATCGGGCACTTTTTGGGGGTCCTTCGGGGTGGCGTGGGGGTAGCGGACAGGTCCGTTGGCGTCAACTCAGGCGGGGGACGCTTCTCCCCCGCCCTCCGCTTGCCCTGGCGCTTGGTCGCACTGCCGAGGTTTGTTAGTACGGCGCCGGCTTTTCCGGCGCGCGTAGGCCGGAGCGAATGGATTGGGGTCGATGGACAAGACGAAGGGCGGCAGTACGCCAATCGCGCTACGCGTGCTGAAAGAGCTGGTGCTGCCGCTGGCCGGCGGCGTGGCCTACGGGACGATTGTGGCCCAGACCAAGCAGATGCCACTCGACGGCGTGACGGCGGGCGGTGTGGCGTTCTTCTGCATCCTGGCCGCGCAGGGCCTGGTCCTGCGTGCCGCGCGGACCGCCCGGAGCGATCAGGCCGCGTCGGCGGCTGTCAGCGCACCGGCTCCGGAGCCGCTCAAGCTGCCTCCGCCTGAGAAAGCGCCGGAGAAGGAACCGGAGCCCGCGCCCGCGCTCATCGCCGCGCCAACGGTCGAGCCCCTCGTCCAGCCCGTCGCCAAACCGGTCGATGAGCCGGCCCTTTTTCCCGTCCCGGCACCCGCCCCCGAGCCTGCGGCGAAGCCCGCCCCGAAGCCTGCCCCCAAGCCCGCGAACGACTTCGTCAGCATCCGGGTCGGCATCGAGGAGCTGAAGGAGCAAGGGGCCCTGCCCGAACCCGAGCCGGAAAAGCCGGAAGACGGCCAGCGCCCGCTCTTCCGCAACCTCGCACACGCTCCCACCAAGCGGACCCCCGTAGAAGCGCTGGCGCCGAAGCAGCTGCTCGACCTCAAGATGCCCTACCAGGCCGTGCTGAACGCCGCCGTGAACTTCGAACGCGAGGTCAAGCGCTACGCCGAGATGCAAGACGACCGGACCGCCACGCTCGAAATCCTGTTCGAGGAGCCGCGCTTCAACCTGTCGAAGGACCAGCGCCGCCAGCTCGATACGCTGCGCCGCATCCGCCACAACATCCTCCACGGCTTCGAAACCCTCGTCGATCCGGTCGAAGCCGCCGCCCTCGTTGCCGCTTTCGACCGGGCTGCGTCATGGTTCGGTCCGCAAAAGGACGAGCCGGAAATACTTGCCAAGGACGGGCTGGAGAAGCCCGCCACCGAACCGCTACTCGATCTTACTTCTTGATAGACTTACAATCTAAGAGAGTGGACCGAGAGGGATAATCGACGATGCCGAGCTTTCAGATTTCCATCGAGTCTCCAAAGGAGATTATCCCGCGTCTTGGCAAGCAGTGCCTCCATTGGAAAAAGGGCCGCAGCGCCCACGAGCTCTCGACCTCATGGATGAACGCCAAAGGTATTCCGCTTTCAGTGAGAGCGGCACTCGACCAGGCCAGCGAATGGCAAGGTGCGGAGTTGCTCGAAGGAATCTTCGAGCGTGAGACAGAACTGCCGGGAAGAGGCAAGGCCAGCCAGACAGATCTGCTGGCGCTCGTTCGGCTCAAAGCCGGCAACGCTATTCTTGGAGTAGAGGGAAAGGTCGATGAACCTTTCGGCGAGCTTGTCGGAGACTGGCTCAAGGGCAAGCCTGACGAGAAAATAGGTGAGCCTCCCGAGGCCACGGCAACTCGCAAGAGAAGCACACAGAACCGAAAAGAGCGCTTCAATGCCCTCTGCGCCGTGCTGGAACTCGATCCTGCGGACGTGGGTAGCTTGTACTATCAGCTCTTTCATCGCACGTGCGCTTCGATCTACGAAGCCAAGCGGTTCGGCTGCAAACAAGCCGTCGTTCTTGTGCACTCCTTTGCCGCGATGCCCACGCCGCCGCTCAAGCCTGCGTGCTTTGGCGATTTCAGTGCATTTGCGACGAAAATGAAGATGCCTGTGACCGCCCCAGGGACGATATCTCCCAGCAGGCTGTGCAACGGCATTGAACTCCGGCTAGCCTGGGTTTCCGACACGCCTTCAACTTAAACAGCAGTGGGCTTCCACGCCCGCCTCACATCGCTACACTCCCGCCCATGAACCCCGACCAGCTCAAGACCTTCATCGGCAGCTTCTGGGACGACCAGATCCTGCCGTCCCTCACCGAGTACATCCGTATCCCCAACAAGTCGCCGTCCTTCGACCCGAAGTGGGAGGAGAACGGCTACATGGAGCAGGCGGTCACGCTGATGACCGACTGGGCGCGGCCGCACGTCGCCGCCTTCGCGGGCGCGACGATGGAGGTGGTGCGGCTGCCCGGCCGCACGCCGCTGATCTTCATCGAGAT
>JABMNB010000150.1 GCA_013205335.1 Rhodospirillales bacterium | reverse complement strand
CGGATTGCCGGCCCACGCCTCCGGAATCAGCATCATCATGGCGTGACTGAGCGAATAGCCGCCGGCGACCAGCAGTTCGAGCGCGTTGTCGAGGCAGGCCGTGTCGGACTGGCCGTGCGGGATGATCGGCCACATCTTGTCGAGGTCGGCGCCGATCAGGTCGGATTCCATCGTGCGCCGGCGGGCATACATCCAGTTGACGTTGCCGCGGACCGTGTTGATCTCGCCGTTGTGGGCAATGAACCGGTAGGGGTGCGCCAGCTTCCACGACGGGAAAGTGTTCGTGGAGAATCTCTGGTGAACGAGACAAAGCGCTGATTGACATAGAGGATTTCTTAAATCCTCATAGAAACTCTCAACTTGCGGCGCGAGCAGCAGGCCCTTGTAGACCACCGTGCGCGACGAGAAGGACGGCATGTAGAGCTGCGACAGGCCCGGCAGCTTGTGCTTCTTCTCGAGATCGGCCAGCGGATTCTGCGTCTGCTTGCGGATCGCCAGCAACTTGCGCTCGAACGCATCCTGATCGGCGACCTTCGGGCCTCGTCCGACGACCGCCATGCGGATGACAGGCATCGAATCGATCACCGCCTTGCCAAGGCCGGTGAGGTCGGTCGGTACCTCGCGCCAGCCCACCAGCTTCTGATTTTCTACTTTAATAAAATGCTCGAAGCGCTTGATTGCAAATGCTCTTGCCTTCTCTTCGGGTGGCAGGAAGCACATGGCGACGGCGTAGTGGCCGGATTCCGGCAGGTCGACGCCCTCCTTGCGCGCCCAGTCGCGCAGCAGCGCGTCCGGAATCTGGATCATGGCCCCGGCACCGTCGCCCATGAGCGGATCGGCGCCGACTGCGCCGCGATGGTCGAGATTAACCAGGATCTGCAGGCCCTGGCGCACGATGGCGTGCGTCTTGCGTCCCTTGATATCGGCCACGAAGCCGACGCCGCACGAATCGTGTTCGTTGCGTGGGTCGTACAGTCCCTGCTTCTCAGGCAATCCCATGACTCTCTATCCTGCTGGCGCGCTAGCTGGCGCAGCATCCCCCCGGATGCTTTCGCTTATCGCGGCATTATTAGCCCGGCCGCCCGTCCAAACGAAAGCCCTCGTTACGACACAAAAGCCGACGTGAGGAAGTTACCTTATGTACTTGAAATCCGCGGATATTGCCGTCGGGGTGCTGGCAACCTCGATATCGCCGGTCCGCAGCGTCGACGCGAGGGTGGCGCGAAGGGCGGGCGCAAGCCAGAGTTCTTCGCTGTTGGAGACAGGATGGCCCTCAGCCAGACCCTCGAGCGTTCGCCGGTATTTCAAGACGTTGAAGCGGCATCCGCTCAGTTCGAGCGTGCCGACTTCGAGGAATTCGAGGGTCACCCTGGCCGCCAGCCGAAGTTTTCCGCCGGCGCTCTTCAAGTCGGCGCCGTAGCTGACGGGCTGGCCCGCCGCGAGAGCGACCGTAGGACCGATCGAATAGGTCCATTTGCGCGGGTCGTCGGCCTGGGTCGAATAGAGCACATCCACCGGGAATAGGGAGTTGGCGCCGCGGGTCCTGAGATAGATCGCAGGCGAATCTACAATTTGGGTGGTGACCTCCCCGGCCATCCGGAAAACCTGCATCTGCCGGGTCTGCGTGGTCGGCGCCTCGCCCACCCGCCGGGTAGTGACCTCAAAGGTGATGGCGTAGGGTATGTCGGTGCCGGTGAGGGCCGCGCAATCGAGGGCAAGCAGGCTTCCCGGCCACGAAGCGATGGCCATGACGAGCGGCAACGAGAGGAACCGGTGCATGTGCCGCATCCTAGCCGTTGTTCTCCATGCATTGAAGACATCGCGCCCATGGCCTAATTTGCCCGCTGCACGTGGGCAGCGTTCATTGCCCGGGGGAGAGACAGAGCTGATGTCCGAACGTTCGATCGGTCGCTGGACGACCCTGCTGGCCGCTCCCCTGCTCGCGGCAAGCCTCGGCGCCTGCACCGGGCCCGGCGCCTCTCAGGCCTATGCCGGCCCCGGCTGGTACCTCGAGAAGTCCTACATCATCGTCGGCGGCGGCCCCAAGGTCTTCGGCGGCCCCTTCACCTACGACAAGTGCGAGGAAGAGCGCATCAAGTTGGGGCCAATCACCTCGCCCGAGATGCTCTGCGTAAATCATCCCGGCCCGCCGAAGAAATACGGCCTCTACTAGCCAGTGGCCGGGTCGGCCAGGACGAGCGCACCGAGACTGTAATAGAAGTCGGTTAGGCCGTTGCCGAAGCTGTAGGGAGCGACGGTCGCGTGGCGACGATTTCCATCGAGGGCGTCCGCAAGAGTTTCGGCCCCGTCGAGGTCCTGAAGGACATCTCACTCGAGATTGCCGACGGCGAATTCCTGACTCTCCTCGGACCGTCGGGCTGTGGCAAGTCGACCCTGCTGCGCATCGTGGCGGGACTGGAGCGCAACGATGCCGGCGCCATCGCCATCGGCGGCCGGCGGGTCGACGAACTGCCGGCGCGCGACCGCGACATCGCCATGGTGTTCCAGAGCTACGCACTCTATCCGCACATGACGGTGGCCGAGAACATCGGGCTGCCGCTTTCCATGCGACGCATGAATGTCTGGCAGCGCCTGCCTTGGCTCGGATCGTTGCTGCCCGGCACGGCCGCCGCCCGCAAGACGATTGCCAGGGACGTCGCCGAGGCGGCCCAGGCGCTCGAGATCGGCCCGCTGCTCGGCCGCAAGCCGGGACAGCTCTCGGGCGGCCAGAAGCAGCGCGTGGCGCTGGGCCGTGCCATGGTCCGCCATCCCGCGGCCTTCCTGCTCGACGAACCGCTCTCCAACCTCGATGCCAAGTTGCGCGTGCAGATGCGCACCGAGCTCACCGAACTGCAGCGCCGGCTGGGCGCCACGATGATCTACGTGACGCACGACCAGGCCGAGGCCATGACCATGTCCGACCGCGTCGCGGTCATGCTTGCGGGCAGGCTCGAACAGGTGGCACCGCCCCGCCAGCTCTACGACGATCCCGAGACGCTGGCCGTGGCCGAATTTGTCGGCAGCCCGAAGATCAACGTCATTCCGGTCGAGAGCGGCTTCCATGCCGTGCGGCCGGAATCCATGCAACTCGTGGCGCCCTATGAGGCCGGGGCGCTTGCGGGCCACGTCCGCCTCGTCGAGCACATGGGCTCCGAGAGCCTCGTTCATGTCGAGGTGCGCAGCCAGGGCGCGCCTCTGATCGCCCGCCTCGATTCCCATTCCGAACGCAATCCGCAGCGCGGCGAGGCTGTCGGGCTGAAGCCGCTGCCCCATCGCGTGCTCAAGTTCGACGCCCAGGGAAGGCGCGTACGGTGACGACGCCCGCGGCCCACGACGCCACACCCGCCGAGCGGCGCGCCGCGCAGGCGCTGGTCTCGCCGGCCTGGCTGATGTTCGTCGTGCTTCTGGCGGGGCCGACGCTGGCCGTATTTGTGCTGTCGCTCACCGACTGGCAACTCGGCGCGCCGACCCTGAATTTCATTGGCCTCGGAAACTACGAACAGCTGTTCGCCGATCGCGTCTTCTGGAAGTCTTTTGGCAATACGGCTGTCTACTGCCTCGTGGTCGTGCCTGGCTCGGTGTTTCTGGGGCTCGGCCTCGCGCTTCTGATCGAGGGCGCCACGTTCGGGCGCGCCTTCTATCGCGCCGCCTACTTCCTGCCCGTCACGTCGACCCTGATCGCCATGGCCGTGGTCTGGGAGTTTCTGCTGCATCCCAGCGTTGGGCTGATCAACGTCATGCTCGAGCAGGTCGGCATTCATGGCGGCGACTGGCTGAAGAACCCGAGCCGCGCGCTGTTCACCCTGGCGGGCATCGGCATATGGCAGTCGGCCGGCCTCAACATGGTGCTGTTCATGGCCGGGCTGAAATCCATCCCCGCCGACCTCTACGAAGCCGTCGAGATCGATGGCGCCGCCTCGGCGTGGGAGCGTTTCCGCTGCGTCACCTGGCCGATGCTCGGGCCGGCCACGCTGTTCGTGACGGTCGTGTCGGGCATCCGCTCCTTCCAGGTCTTCGACACGGTCGAGGTACTGACGAAGGGCGGCCCGAACAAGTCGACCGAGGTGCTGCTGTATACGATGTACACCGAGGCCTTCAATTTCTTCCGCACCGGCTTTGGCGCTGCCATCACGGTGGTGTTCCTCCTCGTCGTGCTGGCGCTCACGCTCCTGCAGGTGAAGGCCGGCGAGAAGAGGACGCACTACGGATGAGGGCCGTCGCATGAGACCGGGCGGCTCGATCCTGAGCCACGTGCTGCGCCATCTCGTATTGATCGCCGGGCTGGTGATCATGCTGGCGCCGTTCGTCTGGATGGTCTCGACGTCGCTGAAGCCGCCCAACGAGATCTTCTCGACGAAGCTCAGCCTGCTGCCCACCAACTGGGCAGCGGTGGAGAACTACACCAAGGCTTTCACCAAGGTGCCGCTCCTGCGCTACCTGCTGAACGGCGTGATCGTGACCGGCGGCATCTTCTTGCTGCAGCTCATGGTTTCCCTGCCCGCCGCCTACGCGCTGGCCAAGCTGCGCTTCAAGGGGCGCGACATTCTGTTCACGATGGTGCTGATCGGGCTCATGATTCCGGCCCAGGCGCCGGCCATCCCGCGCTACGTCATGCTTTACGAGGTCGGCCTGCTCGACACCTATGCCGCCCTCATTCTGCCGTTCGTCTTCTCGGCCTTCGGCATCTTCCTGATGCGGCAGTTCTTCAAGACCGTGCCCGACGACCTGATGCACGCCGCCAGGATCGACGGGCTGGGCGAGTTCGAGATCCTGTGGCGCATCATGCTGCCGCTCGCCATGCCCGCCATGCTGGCCTTCGGCGTGATCTCCATCGTCTCGCACTGGAACGATTTCTTCTGGCCGCTGATCGTCATCCAGACCGGCGACCTCGCCACGCCGCCACTCGGCACCCTGTTCTTCAGGAACGAGGAAGCCGGCAGCGATTTCGGCCCGTTGATGGCCGGCACCGTGGTGATCACCGCGCCGCTCGTCCTGCTCTTCCTCGCCGCCCAGCGACGCTTCATCGAGGGAGTTACGCTCACCGGGATGAAAGGGTGAAAGAAAACGGCAACAGAGGCGTGTGACTTAGGGGATCTTCAGGGAAGGGAGACATTCATGCGCAAATTCCTGGGCCTGGCGGCACTTGCCGCTGCATTCGCCGGAGGACCCGCGGCGGCACAGACCGAAATCACCGTCCAGTATGCGATTCCGGACATCTTCAAGGAGGTGCAGGAAGAGGTCGCCAAGCAGTTCATGGCGGCTCATCCGGACATCAAGGTAAAGTTCATCCAGCCGACCAAGGAATACGAGGACGCCACCCAACAGGTGCTGCGCAATGCCGTCACCGGCCAGTTGCCGGACGTCACGTTCCAGGGCCTCAACCGCCAGCGCATCCTGGCCGATCGCGGCATCGCCCAGCCGCTCGACGCCATGATCGCTGCCGAGAAGGATTGGGACAAAGCGGGCTATGACGGCGCTCTGCTGACGCTCGGCCAGGTCAAGGGCAAGCAGTACGGCATGGGCTTCTCGCTCTCGACGCCGATCATCTATTTCAACGCCGACCTCGTTAAGAAGGCCGGCGGCGATCCCGACAGCTTCCCCAAGACCTGGGACGGCATCTTCGCGCTGGCCAGGAAGATCAACGATCCGGCCAACAAGATCGCCGGCTTCCACTTCGACTGGGACATCACCGGCAACTGGATGTGGCAGGCCCTCGTCTTCTCCAACGGCGGCACGATGCTGACGGCGGACGAGAAGAAGGTCGCCTTCGACCAGCCGGCGGGCCAGAAGGCGATCGAGACGCTGCGTCTCATGATCACCGACGGCACGATGCGCGACGTGAGCCAGGCGACCGCGCTGCAGGACCTCGTCTCGGGCCGCCTCGGCATCTGGGCGCACTCGACCTCGCGCCTGGGCGGCGTCACCAAGCAGGCGCAGGGCGTGTTCACGCTCCGCACCGCGACCTTCCCGCTGGGCGCAGGCGCCGAGTCGCGCCTGCCGGCCGGCGGCAATGTCGCCATGATGCTGTCTAAGGACCCGGCCAAACAGAAGGCCGCGTGGGAGTACATCAAGTTTGCCACCGGCCCGGTCGGTGCCACGATCATGGTCAAGGGCACCGGCTATTTTCCGGCAAATGCACTGCCGGCGAAAGACGCCAAGATGCTGGGGGACTTCTACGCCCAGAACCCGAACCACCGGGTCGCCATCAGCCAGCTGCCGAGCATGACCGCCTGGTATGCCTTCCCCGGTGAAAATGGCCTCAAGATCACCGACGTGATCAAGGACCACCTGCAGACCGTCGTGAACGGCAGCGCCAAGCCCGACGAGGCGCTGAAGAAGATGACGACGGATACGCAGGCGCTTCTGCCGAAGTGACCGCCTGACTCGACCGGCTAATCCCGCAGGCGGAGCGGGCATGCCTTGCTCCGCCTTTTCATGTCAGAGTAACGCCGTGCAGAAATTCATTCACATCACCGACACTCATTTCGTGCCGCCAGGCAATCTGCTTTACGGCCTGAATCCCATCGACCGGCTGGCGCTCTGCGTCGCGGACGTGAACCGCAACCATGCGGACGCGGCCTTCGCCATCGTCACCGGCGACCTCGCCCACAAGGGCGAGATCGAGGCCTACGCGGCGCTGAAGCGCGAGTTCGACAAGCTGGTGATCCCCTACCACCTTCTGGTGGGCAATCACGACGACCGCGAACACTTTCGCACGACCTTCCCGCAGGCAAGTTTCGACGAGAACGGCTTCGTTCAATACACGTTCGACATGGGCGAGGGCGTGACCGCGGTCTGCCTGGACACCAACGAACCCGGCAAGCCGTGGGGCACCTTCTGCGAGAAGCGTGGCGCCTGGTTGAAGGCGACGCTGGACGCCCTGGGCGACAAGCCGGTGATGATCTTCATCCATCACCCGCCTTTCAAGGTGCGGCTGAAGCGCATGGACGACATCTCGCTGCTCGATCCGCAGCACTTCATCAAGGCCATCGAGGGCCGCAAGAACATCCGCCACCTGTTCTTCGGCCACCTCCACCGGCCGATCGCCGGCGCCTGGCGCGGCATCCCGCTGTCGACCCTGCGCGCGACAAGCCACCAGGTGGCGTTGGACTTCGTCATCGAGGGCCGCATCCCCGGCAGCCATGAGCCGCCGGCCTACGGCGTCTGCCTGCTCGAGGAAGACCAGATGATCGTACACATGCACGACTTCCTCGACCGTACGAATACGTTCCTGCTCTAGCCGATCGCCATCAGGCTGGCATTGCCGCCGGCGGCGGCGGTGTTGACGCTGAGCGAGATTTCGTCAGACAGGAGCGCGCGCGGATAGGGCGCAACATGGACCGGCACGATGCGGCCCGGCCGGTCGGCCATGCGACGGGTGAGTTCCACAGGGTAGCGAGATCGAGCAACGGCGGTACGCATTCCGTCTCCGGCCTGCGATAGGCCGCCGTGATGTCGGCTCGCAACGGTGACTGCGGTCGCAGTGAGGCGGCGAGGGCTTCGAACGGCGCGGTCATGCCCCGAGCCTATTTGTAGGAGGAAACCTCGATCAGGTTACCGTCTGGATCGCGGCAATAGACCGAGACGATCGTGCCCATCGCGCCACTCTTCTCGCTCGGGCCCAGTTCGATCTCCACGCTACAGCTCCGGAAATGATCGGCCACCGCCTGCGGCGTCGACTGGGTGAGAAAGCACAGATCGTCGCTGCCCGGCGCCACCGTCCTGCCGGTGAACCATTGCTTCTGTGTGGCCGTCTCAGGCCGCAGGTTGATCTTCTGGCGACCGAAATGCATCGACGTGACGCGATGACCGGGCCGAGGCTCGGTGTCTTTGCGCGTCATGCCCAGCACCCGCTGGTACCAGGCGGCCGCGACTTCGACGTCGCGCACGTTCATGACGAGATGGTCCAGAACCTCGACGACGACAGCCATTGCACCCTCCTCCAAGAAACGAGTCGCAGAGTGAACCCGCCCCTCCTTCCCGTCCATCCACCGGCGCGCTAACAGGGTGCGATGGAGCGACTTCCCGTCGACGAGGCATTGCCGCGGCTGCGCGCCGCTCTGGAAGAGCGCAACGCCGCGGTGCTCGTTGCTCCGCCGGGCGCCGGCAAGACCACGCGCGTGCCGCTGGCCCTACTCGATGCACCGTGGCTCGGCGGCCGCAGGATCGTGATGCAGGAGCCGCGACGGCTGGCCGCGCGCGCCGCCGCCCGACGGATGGCGGCGAGCCTGGGCGAAGCGGTCGGCGAGACCGTGGGCTATCGCGTGCGGTTCGACAGCAAGGTCGGCCCGCACACCCGCATCGAGGTCGTCACCGACGGATTGTTCCTGCGCCTGCTGCAGGACGACCCGTCGCTCGAGTCGGTGGGCTGCGTGATTTTCGACGAGCTGCATGAGCGCGGACTCGATACCGATCTTTCATTCGCCCTGGTGCGCGAGGCGCAGACCGCGCTGCGTGAGGACCTGCGTGTCGTGGCCATGTCGGCAACCCTCGACCCCGGCCCGGTGTCGGCACGACTGGGCGGTGCGTCGGTGGTCGAGAGCGCAGGTCGCATGTTCCCGGTCGACACCCGCTATCTCGACCGCGCCCCCCCAGGTCGCATCGAGGACTCCGTCGCCGCCGCCGTACGCCGCGCGCTCGCCGAGGAAGGCGGCAGCGCGCTCGTCTTCCTGCCGGGCGTCGGCGAGATCCGCCGGGTCGAGGAACGCCTGCAGGG
>JABMNB010000149.1 GCA_013205335.1 Rhodospirillales bacterium | reverse complement strand
TGGCGAAGTCGCCGAACTGCGCTTCCCACAGGACGAGTGCATTGGGTTCGGCCAGCGAATAGCCGTACTCGAAACCCAGCACGCCCGCCTCGTTCAGCGGACTGTCGATCACCTCCAGATGCGCCTGGCCGTCCGCGACATGGTTGAGCGGGATGTACTTGGCCTCGCTCGCCTGGTCGACCAGCACCGAATGACGCTGCGAGAAGGTGCCGCGACCGGAATCCTGGCCGCTGAGGCGGACCGGCGTGCCTTCCGACAGGAGCGTGCCGAAGGCCAGCGCCTCGCCGGTCGCCCAGTCGATGTTCTCGCCGGTGTCGATCGTCTTGCGCTTTTCCTGGAGCTGGCGCGTGATCTTGCGGTTGAGGTCGAAGTTCTTCGGCGGCTCGGAGATCGCCTGGCCTACGGCCTTCAGCCTGTCGAGGTCGACGGCGGTGACGCCCTTGCGGTCTTCCTCGCCCGGCGCGACCGTGAAGCCCGCCCACTTGCCCTCGAGCCAGTCGGCCTTGTTCGGCTTGTAGTTGGCCGCGGCTTCGAGCGCCTTGTCGAGCTTCTCTCGCAACGCCGCGTCCATGGCGGCGACTTCCTCGGCCGTCACGACGCCTTCGGCCTCGAGGGCCGCCGCGTAGACTTCCTTCACCGAGGGGTGCGCACCGATCTCCTTGTACATCAGCGGCTGGGTGAACATCGGCTCGTCACCCTCGTTGTGGCCGTGCCGGCGGTAGCAGAACATGTCGATGACGATGTCGCGCTTGAAGTGCTGGCGGAACTCCGTCGCGATGCGCGCGACGTGGACCACGGCCTCGGGATCGTCGCCGTTCACGTGCAGGATCGGCGCCTGCACGATCTTGGCTACTTCCGTGCAATAGGGACCCGAGCGCGATTCGGTCGGCAGCGTCGTGAAGCCGATCTGGTTGTTCACGATGAAATGGATGGTGCCGCCGATGCGGTAGCCCGCGAGATCGGAAAGATCGAGGCTCTCGGCCACCAGACCCTGGCCCGCGAAGGCCGCGTCGCCGTGCATCAGGATGCACATGACCTGGCTGCGCTCGGTGTCGCCGCGCTGGTCTTCCTTGGCGCGCGCCTTGCCCAGCACGACCGGGTTGACCGCCTCGAGATGCGACGGGTTGGGCGACAGCGAGAGATGGATCACGTTGCCGTCGAACTCGCGATCGGCCGAGGCGCCCAGATGGTATTTCACGTCGCCCGAGCCGCGCATTTCCTCGGGCTGCGAGGAACGGCCCTGGAACTCGGAGAACAGCGCGGTGTAGCTCTTGTGCATGACGTGCACGAGGGTGTTGAGGCGGCCGCGGTGCGGCATGCCGATCATCACTTCCTTGACGCCGAGCTGGCCGCCGCGCTTCAGGATCTGCTCGATGCCGGGGATCAGCGATTCGCCGCCATCCAGTCCGAACCGCTTGGTGCCGACGAACTTCACGTGCAGGTAGCGCTCCAGCCCCTCGGCCTCGCCGACCCGTTCGAGGATCATCTTGCGGCCGATGACCGTGAACTCGGTATGGTTCTCGATGTGCTCGATGCGCTCCTGGATCCACGCCTTCTGGTCGGGATCGGAGATGTGCATGAACTCGACGCCGATCTTGCCGCAATAGGTCTTGCGCAGGCGCTCCATGATCTGCCGAAGAGTCGCCGCTTCGCCCAGCGCGAGCGACCCGAAGATCAGAATCGGACGGTCCCAGTCGGCCTCGGCAAAGCCATAGGTCGCCGGATCGAGTTCGCGGTGCGGCGCCTGGCGCACGAGACCCAGCGGATCGAGATCGGCCTCGAGATGGCCGCGGATGCGGTAGGCGCGGATCAGCATCAGCGCCCGCGCGGTGTCCTGCGCGGCGTTGCGGATCTCCTGCTCGGTCTTGCCGGCGATGGCGGGAGCAACAGGCGCCGCCGCACCGTTGGCGGCCTTGCCGCCCTTGACGTTGCGGTTGGCCGGGGTCGGAACGGCGTCGGGATCGACGGCGCCGATCACCCGGGCGCCATGGGGCGCCCACGAGGCGCCGCGCACCTCGGCCAGCACGTCGTCCTTCTGCTCGGCCAGGGCGGCGAAGAAGGTCTGCCACTCGCCATCGACCGACGCGGGGTCGGCGAGATAGCGCGCGTAGAGCTCCTCGATGAATGGCGCGTTCGCGCCGAACAGGAACGACGTCTGTTCTGCCTTCATGGCCCGATACTCCCTGGCCTGTCTCTGCTGGCCGCCCGGCGAAGCCCGGGCGGCGATACCGCGCTTCAGCCCTGCATGGCCTTAAGCATTTCCTGGCCCAGCGCAGCGGGCGAATCCGCGACCCTGATGCCGGCCGCACGCATGACGTCGACCTTGAACTCCGCGGTGTCGTTGCCGCCCGAGATCACCGCGCCGGCATGGCCCATGCGGCGGCCCGGAGGGGCGGTGCGCCCGGCGATGAAGCCGACGACCGGCTTCTTCGTTCCCGACGCCTTGAGGAATTCGGCCCCCTTGACCTCGGCGTCGCCGCCGATCTCGCCGATCATCACGATGCCCTCGGTTTCGGGATCGCGGATGAACATGTCGAGGCACTCGATGAAGTTGGTGCCGTTCACCGGATCGCCGCCGATGCCGATGCAGGTCGTCTGGCCGAGGCCCACGGCCGTGGTCTGCGCCACCGCCTCGTAGGTCAGCGTTCCCGAACGCGAGACGATGCCGATCCTGCCGCGCTTGTGGATGTGGCCCGGCATGATGCCGATCTTGCACTCGCCCGGGGTGATGACGCCGGGGCAATTG
>JABMNB010000148.1 GCA_013205335.1 Rhodospirillales bacterium | reverse complement strand
CGGCCCGTGAGACGTCCAGCGTGGATCGGTCTCGTAGGGGATGATCTTCTCTTTGACGAAGTCTTTCACTTTTGCGGCGAGATCGGTGATCGCCGCCGGCGGCGTGAAGTTGAGGTCGTCGATCTTCTGCTTGGCCGTCACGAAACTCTCCCGCGTTTGCGGCCGGAACGTAGCATGGGGCGCGGCCGGTGGGGTGCCGCGACGGTCGCAGAGCAGATTGCAACTATTGCGTGCTTTACTTATCGTCCATTCGTTCTTTAATTGTTCCCGGTACAGGACGGGAGCATTGCATGCAGGCGACGGTTCGGACGGTGGCGTTTCAGGGCATCGATGTCCTGCCGGTCGATGTGCAGGTGCTGGTGGCGCCGGGCACCATCGCCTTCGCGGTGGTCGGGCTCGCGGACAAGGCGGTGGGTGAGAGCCGCGAGCGGGTGCGCGCCTGCTTCCGGGCGCTGGGGCTGGCCCTGCCGCCGCAGCGCATCACGGTGAACCTGTCGCCGGCCGACCTCGCCAAGGAGGGCAGCCACTACGACCTGCCGATCGCGCTCGGTCTCCTGGCCGCCATGGGTGTGCTGCCGCGCGACAGCGTCGAGGGCTTCGTGGTGCTGGGCGAGCTGGCGCTCGACGGCTCGCTCTGCCGCGTGCCGGGCGTCCTGCCGGCGGCGATCGCCGCCCAGGCGGCGGGGCGCGGCGTGATCTGTCCGGCGGTGTGTGGCGGCGAGGCCGCGTGGGGTGGCTTCGACTCCCTGCCTGACACCGCCCCCGACGGTTCTGATCGCCCGCCGATCATCGCCGCGCCCTCTCTGCTGGCCCTGATCAACCATCTGCGCGGCCAGCAGACATTGCCCGCGCCCGAGGCGCTGATGGCGGACGATCGCGCGACCTATCCCGACCTTTCGGAGATCAAGGGCCAGGAGAGCGCCAAGCGGGTGCTCGAGATCGCGGCGGCCGGCGGTCACAACCTCCTGATGATCGGGCCGCCGGGCTCGGGCAAGTCGATGCTGGCGGCGCGCCTGCCCGGCCTGCTGCCGCCGCTCGAACCGGAGGAGGCGCTGGAAGCCTCGATGGTGCGCTCGCTGGCGGGCGATCTCGGCGAGGGGCGGTTGAGCCGCCGCCGCACCTTTCGCGACCCGCACCATTCGGCGACCCTGCCGGCACTGATCGGCGGCGGCACCAGGGTCAGGCCGGGCGAAGTCTCGCTCGCCCATCATGGCGTGCTGTTCCTCGACGAGCTGCCGGAGTTCAACCGGGCCACCCTCGAAGCCCTGCGCCAGCCACTGGAAAGCGGACGCGTGACGGTGGCGCGGGCCAACGCGCACGTCACCTATCCGGCGCGCTTCCAGCTCATTGCCGCGATGAACCCCTGCCGCTGCGGCCACTTGATGGAGCCCGGGCGCTCGTGCGGCCGGGCCCCGCGCTGCGGCGCCGACTATCAGGGCAAACTGTCGGGGCCGCTGCTCGACCGCATCGATCTCACCATCGACGTGCCCGCCGTGGCCGCCGCCGATCTTGCGCTGCCGCCGCCCGCCGAAAGCTCGGCCGATGTCGCCGCCCGCGTCGCCGCCGCCCGCTCCGTCCAGCGCGAACGGCTGGCCGAGCTCGACGCCAGGGGCAAGCTGCTGGCCATCGAAGCCGATCCGGCCGCCGGTCTTCTTGCAGACCGTGTCCGCAACTGGTCGAAGCCGCGCTGCAACGCCGACACCGACGGCGCCCTGCTGGCCGCCATCGCCGAACCCGACGCCGAGGGCCGCGCCCTGCTCAGCCGCGCCGCCGAACGCCTGGGCCTCTCCGCCCGCGCCTGGCATCGCACGCTCCGCGTCGCGCGAACGCTCGCCGACCTCGACGGCTCGGACGCGGTGCGCCGGCTGCATATCGCCGAGGCGCTGAGTTACCGCCGGCCGCAGACACGATCGATGATGGCAGCGTAACAACGTCCGACCCCCAAAGATAAATACACATATATGTGTATTTATCTACACGAGTGCGCAGTGGTATGTTAAAGCATGTGATCAAAGCAGCTTGCGAAGGTCGAATGTCCAGTATTGCTCGCATTCAGGTTCTTATGCCCACAGATGAAGCGGACCGATTCGACGCATACTGCCAAGCGAAGGGCTTTAAAAAGTCCACGCTTATCGTGCGACTAATCCGTGATCATCTTGAAAGAGAGCACTTCACTTCCCAGCCGGATTTGTTCCGTAGCGGGAAGCAGCGCGAGACAACGCAGTGAATCCGTACCTGCTGAGGCGCGCCCAAGCATCACGCGCCAAGTTCAAAAGAACTGCCGTTGACTTGTTCTCTGGCGCAGGCGGCCTGACGTTAGGCTTGCTAAACGCCAATTTCGACGTTCGACTATGCGTGGATCGAGATTCTGCATGTGAGGCCACTCATCACCGCAACTTCCCGTCGATCCCGTTCCTAAAGGCGGGAGTAGAAAACCTTACCGGTCCGGACGTTCTAAGTCGTGCCGGCCTCCGCCCAGGAGAGCTTGATCTCCTAGTGGGCGGTCCACCGTGTCAGGGCTTCAGCATTATTGGCCAGAGAGAGCTTTTCGATCCGCGTAACGGACTTTTCCGGCATTTCTTACGCATCGCGGCGGAGCTGCGCCCTAAAGCGATTATCATAGAGAACGTAACCGGGCTTGCGACGCTGTCGAATGGCGCTGTGCTAAACGACATAGGCGCCGCATTTAACCGGGCTGGGTACAATGTTGATTGTGCTGAACTGCTTGCGGCACAATACGGTGTGCCACAGATGCGTTGGCGCATGTTCTTCATCGGCTGGAGGATGGATCAACCGCATCGCGGTGGGTTCCCGTTGCCTACGCATGGACGGGCTGGAATAGGAGACTTGGTGCCAAATCGCACCATCAGCGATAGAGATAGCGCAGGGTTCGTCACAATCCGCGATGCCATCGGGGACTTACCGCGCATCGGAACTGGAGAAACCGCTGCCAAGTACACCCGTAAGCCTTTTGCACCGTATCAAGAGGCGATGCGGGCTGGAACTGTCTCCGACCTCCATAACCACTATGCTGCTCGATTGTCCCAACAGAACATTACTCGCATCGAATTCCTTAAGCCCGGCGAAGACTGGCGTGCGCTTCCTCGCGACCTGCTGCCGGCGGGCATGAAGAAAGCGTTACGGAAAGACCACACACGCCGCTATCGAAGGATGAAATGGGATGGGATCGCGCGGTCTATCATTACGAGATTCCGCGATCCTAAGTCTGGCGAGTACACGCATCCAGATCAACATAGAACCATTTCCATTCGAGAGGCTGCCCGGATTCAATCTTTCCCGGATTGGTTTGTTTTCGAAGGCGGCAATACACAGCAGTACGATCAAGTTGGGAACGCGGTGCCACCATTGCTTGCCCGCGCAGTTGCGAAAGAAATTTACCGGCGCCTCTTCGCGACGGCCGCCGTCGAGGAAGTGCAAGTGAAGTCACGGTATCGCATTCCCGCGCTGCTCGGACTGGATATTGCGGCGGTCTGACAATGGTGAAAGCGGCGAAGAAAGACGGTGCCGCAGTCGGCAACTACGTGAGCGAATGGTTTGGGCACCGAATTTATCCGTCCGTCGTCTCGTCTGCGGCGGCGATAAAGGATCAGACTGACGAACGATGCCCGTTCCTGTCGGCCGCGACTGGAGAGGAGAGGAAGTGCGTCAAATCGGAACCTGCGAGAGGCGTCTGCACCATTAGCAGTAACAGCAACGGTCTTCGCCAAGATTGGCTGGTCTGCCCTTACCGGGCATTGAGTGCCGATTTAGTTTCGAACGCTGTGCGTCGTCTCTTTCAAATACAGCAAACGAGCAATCCGTTTATTGTGCCTGCCCTCATGCTGAAGCGCAGCGATGTGCGCAAAGACATTCAGAAGCGTCTGGTTGGCGGGCAGCCCGTGTTCGTCTACTTCGACAGGAAGATGGGCGGAGAGTTGTCGATCCCACCCACGAAGAATTCGCCGGAATTCTCATTTGATGTGACTGTCGTAGAACTGCTGTCGAAAGACGGCAAGGCCTGCGTCGGACACTTCGGAATCATCGAGATTCAAACGATGGATTTCCACGGCTCTTACCGGACTGCTGTGCGCAATTTGCGCGAGGGCCTACGGCTGCACACGGCGAACTTTGCCAAGACGTTGAAGTCTTACCCGCAGTGGATGTCGGAAGATGTAGAAGGGCCGAACATTGCGAATGTCTTCAAGCGAACCTTTTACCAGATGATGTTCAAGTTTCAGTTGGGCAAGCACGGTAGATGTGCCGGATGTGTGCTCGCGATTCCGCAGGCCGTCTGGGACAGTTGGCAGCGACACTTGGGTGCGCCCGTCCTCACGCAAGAGGCCAATGGGACGTTCAGCTTGCGTGCGCCCGACAAGCCTATTCCTGAGCCGTGGCCGGCGTGGATTTATGTGTTCGAACCTGACGCCGCAGTGAACATCACGCCGTCCCCATTGAAGGTTCAAAAGTTGATCGGCACAGATGCACCCTCGATTTCTTTCTGGGCTCTTGAGGTGGCTCCTGCAGCAGCGTTAGAAAACATCGACTCTGACGTCGGCTTTCTCAATGGGCTCGCCTACAGATTACAAGGAATTTGGCCAGAGCTTGCTGCGACGACGAGGTCCAGCGCCGCCAAAGCAAATAATGAGACATGAAAGCCAGAAGGTTTGGGCTGAGCCGTTCGCATGCCGAGCGACATGTGGAAGCGGCAGCCTGGAGAGGCTCCCCCTGCGGAACGTCAGCATGAATGCCTATAGCACCACGCTAGCCGCCATTGGCGGAACCCGACGCCGAAGGCCGCCCGTTGCTCGCCCGCGCCGCCGAGCGCCTCGGCCTCTCGGCGAGCGCCTGGCACCGCACGCTCAGGGTCGCGCGCACCCTGGCCGATCTCGACGACTCCGACGCGGTGTGCCGCCTGCACATCGCCGAAGCATTGAGCTATCGCCGCCCGCTGACGCGCTCGATGCTGGCGGCGTGACCGCCCGTCACGGATCGATCAGCACGCCGGGGTTCATCATCCCCTTGGGGTCCAGCTCGCGCTTGGCGCCGCGCAGGGCGCGCGCGAACAACTCCGGCCGCTGCTTGTCGTAGAACGGCCGGTGGAAGCGGCCCACCGCGTGATGGTGCGTGGTCGTGCCGCCATGCTCCACGGTGGCGGCAGTGCAGGTCGAGAGGATCTCCATGAACTGCGTCAGCGCGTCCTTCTTCGGGTCGTACAGCCCGCCGAAGGTGAAGTAGAGGCAGGGTCCGTCGGGATAGACATGCGTGAAGCGGCAGGTGACCGTGCCGTCGCGGCCCGTCACCGCCTTGATCGTGTCCTTGGCGATCTTTGTGATGTTCGTATGGAAGTCGCGGGTGCGCTCCCAGGTCATCGAGGTCTCGAAGGTCGAGGACAGGATGCCGCGCGCCGCCGCATGCTCGCCATAGTGCGGCGCGCGGATGAACTTGTTGCGCCAGGCGCCGGCGGCGCCGGAGCGGTGGGCGTTCTCGTCGTCGCCCGTCTCGTCGGCCACGCCGCCATGGGCGGCACAGATTTCGAGCGCGCGTTTCATCCAGGCGTCGAGCGGATGGTCGGGCGATTCGAAGGCCAGCACCAGCACCGCCTCCTCGTTGCTCCACGGGATGCCGGGCAGTGCCTCGCGCGCCTCGAGCAGGCGGCAGTTGGCGGGATAGAGCCCGGCCTGGGTGATGTCGCGCACGGCGTCGGCGCCGGCGTAAAAGTCGCGGAAGCGCACGCTGGCGGAGGCGCGGAAGGTCGGCTTCTTGCGCAGCCGCACCCAGGCCTCGGTGATGATGCCTAAAATGCCCTCGGAGCCGATGAACAGGCGGTCCGGGCTCGGGCCCGCGCCGGAACCGGGCAGGCGGCGCGTCTCCAGCGTGCCCTCGGGGGTCACGACGCGCGTGCTCTCCACGAAATCGTCGATGTGGGTGTAGAGCGTGGCGTAGTGGCCGCCCGAGCGCGTGGCGATCCAGCCGCCCAGGGTCGAGCAGCGATAGGCCTGCATGTAGTGGCGCATGGTGAACGGCGTGTCGCGCAGCGCGTCCTCGATCGCGGGCCCGTAGATGCCGCCCTGGATGCGCGCGGCCTGGCTCACCGCATCGACCTCCAGCACCTTGTCCAGGTGGCGCGTCGAGATCGTGACGACCTTGTCGAACGACGCCGCGGGCTCGATGCCCTTCACCACCGACGAGCCGCCGCCATAGGGGATCGCCTTGGCGCCGATGCGGTCGCACCAGTCCAGCAGCTTGACGATGTCCTGCTCGGT
>JABMNB010000147.1 GCA_013205335.1 Rhodospirillales bacterium | reverse complement strand
GCTTCTCAAAGCTCAAGCAGTTCCGACGGGTCGCCACACGCTTCGAGAAAACCGCACGCAACTACTTTGCCGTCGTCACCCTCGCCGCTATCGTCCTATGGATCAGATAACTGTCCACACAACCTAGTGCCCCCCCGTGCCGTTTGACATCTCCGACCTGAGCCTCGGCTATGGTGATGCCTTGGGCTTGGCATGAATTGCCGCAAATCCCGGCCTCTACGCCGCTGGCATGATCGCCCAGCTCGGCCAGCTTGCCCGTGAGTCGCCGGCCAGGAAAGACCGCTGAAAATTGATGCCAGCGGCACCCTGACCTGTCAGAAATCCATGGAATGAAACGGCATATCTCCGTCACCGGACTCGGTTATGTAGGCTTGCCCGTCGCCGTCGGCTTTGGCCGAATCGGCTACCAAGTGGTGGGCTTCGACATCGATGCGCGCCGCATCGCCGAACTCTCCCGCGGCCATGACCGCACGGGAGAAGTCGAGGCCGCCATGCTCAATGCGCCAGAGCTGCGCTATTCCTGCGATCCCAAGGATCTTTCGGCCGCCGACTTTCACATAGTGACCGTGCCGACCCCGATCGACGCCAGCAAGCAGCCCGACCTTGGGCCGTTGAAGGGTGCCTCCGAGACCATCGGCCGGGCGCTCAAGCGCGGCGACATCGTGGTCTACGAATCGACCGTCTACCCCGGAGTCACCGAGGATATCTGCATTCCCGTTCTGGAGAAGGCGTCCGGGCTCAAGTGGAAGACCGACTTCAACGTCGGCTACTCACCCGAGCGCATCAATCCCGGCGACAAGGAACGCCGCTTCGACAACATCCTGAAGATAGTGTCCGCCGACACGGCCGAGACGCTCGACATCGTCGACGCGACCTACCGTGCCGTCGTGACGGCCGGCACCCATCGGGCCGGATCAATCAAGGTCGCCGAGTTTGCCAAGGTCCTGGAGAACACCCAGCGCGACATCAACATCGCGCTGATCAACGAGGTGGCGCTGATTTCCGACCGGCTTGGGATCGACACGCGTGACGTGCTCGACGCTGCGGGTACCAAGTGGAATTTCCTGCCGTTCAAGCCCGGCCTGGTCGGCGGCCATTGTATCGGCGTCGACCCCTTCTACATCGCCCATAAGGCCGAGGAAGTGGGCTATCACCCTCACGTCATCCACTCCGGTCGCCGCGTCAACGACAGCATGGGCGTGCATGTGGCGAATCGAGTGGTCCGCAGCGTCATGCGCCACGCGGGAAACGGCCGCCCGGTGGTCACCGTACTGGGCGTCACTTTCAAGGAGAACGTGCCGGACATCCGCAATACACGTGTCGTCGACATCGTGCGCGAACTCCAGGATTTCGGGATCACGGTCCAGCTTCACGACCCGATGGCCGACGGCGGATTGCTGCGCGAGGAATACGATCTCGAACTGACGCCGCTCGACCAGTTGAAGCCTGCCGACGCCGTGGTCCTGGCCGTCGCCCACCGCATCTACCGTGAGGGCGGCTGGTCGCTGGTGAGGCCTTTGCTGAAGCCCGCCGCCGGCGGCTTCGTCGCCGACGTCACCGGCCTGCTCGATCGCGCTGCCACGCCTGCCGGCGTGACGCTCTGGCGCCTGTAGGCACAAGAGACGGGAAGCAGCGACTAAACGCCCGATTGAGACTGTTCCTGCCGACCGGCCCGTTCCAGACAAGCGTGACAGCCACGCGGCGGCCATGGGCCATCCGCGTGGCGGCTGGAGGACTACTTCTTCGAGGCCAGCTTGAGCGGCGGGTGACCACCGCCGTTGGCCGCCAAGTCTGCGCCCGAGCCGTAGTAGCCGCGGTAGCGCGAGTAATAGTCGCCGTGATCGCCATAGCCGTAGCGCGCATGCTTGGCCAGGTTCACGCGATTGATGACGATACCGACATGGCTGGAGACGTTCAGCAGCGCCGAGACCGCCGTCTTCACGACTTCACGCGGGGTCTTCGCCCACTGCACGATGAACACCGTGTAGTCGGCCAGGCGCGAAATGATGCGCGCATCGGACACCGCCATCACCGGCGGCCCGTCGAGAATCACGAGGTCGTAGCGCTCCGCGAAGACGCCGAGGGCAGTCCTCATGGCGTGCGACTCGAGTATTTCCGGAGCGTTCGGTGTGTTCGGGCGGGCGCAGATATAGTCGACGCCCGACTCCTCGTGGCGCCGGGTGCACTCTTCCAGCGTCTTGATACCCATCAGATACTCGTCGATCGTGCCACCACGATCCTTGAGGCCGAGCGCAGCCGACAGACGGGCCTGGCGCAAGTCGAGGTCGACGATCAGCACGCGCCGTGACGCGTTCATCTTCGTCAGCAGTCCGCCGAGAGCGGCCACGAAGGTGGTCTTGCCCTCGCTCGGCGTCGACGAGGTGATCGCGATGATCCGCGGCGGCCGGTCGAGACTCCCAAGACTGATCGCGGTGAACACAGCTCGTATCGATTCCGCCGCGGGAGACGTCGTGTTCTGGAGCACATGCGTCACCACGTTGGAACGTGTGGTCGCCGATCCCTTGACCTCCGGGACCATACCGAGGACGCCTACGCCGGTAGCCTCTTCGACCTGGGCGGCCGAGCGGAATACCCGATCGAGTTTCTCGGCGGCGACCGCACCGGCCATGCCAAGCAACGAGCCGATAAGGAACGCGGCCATAAGGCCGGTCTTGTAGTTCGGCGAAGACGGCCCGCCCGACGGATGGGCATAGGCGAGGATGCGGGCATCGGCACGCTGGATGTCCTGCTGCTCACGCAGTTCCTTGAAACGGTTCAGGAAGCCCTCGTAGAGGGTGCGGTTGGACTGCGCCTCGCGCTCCAGCTGCTTCAGTTCGGCCTCGTACTGGCTCGCCGTACCAGAAACCACCGCCGCCTGATCTACCAGCTCCTTGAGTTCGTCTTCCTCGGACTTGGCAGCATCGAGCTCGGCGCGGACCGCGAGCGTGATGCGCTGTGTCTCGGTGATGAAGCGTGCCCGAATCGAGGCCAGCTCATTGCGAACCTGCTGGATCTTCGGATGGGAATCACCGAGCTGCGACGAGAGCTCGGCGCTCTTGCGGGTCAGCTCGACGTCCTGGATGCGCAGCGCCGCCAGCGTGGTGTTGCCCGACACTTCCGGGATGTTGGCCAGCTCGCCGGGGTTGAGGCTCGCCTTGCTGAGGGCGATCAGGCGGCCTTCGCGCTCGATGCGGCGCCCCTTGGCGGCGGTATAACGAGCGTTGAGATCGGCCAGGGTTTGGGTCGAAACCGCACCCTCGGGGCTGCCGGCCAGGCCCTTGTCGCGGCGATAGGCGGCGACCGCCTCTTCCGCGACCTGCAGGTTACGGCGCAACTCTGCCAAGCGCTGCTCCAGCCACTCGGTGGCGCGGCGGTTGGCCTCGTTCTTGGTGTCGATCTGGTCGGCGAGATAAGCCTCTGCGATCGCGTTGGCGATGCGCGCCGACATGGTGCCGTCGGGGCTTTCCACAGAGATCAGGATGACGAAGGTACGACCAAGCAGCGTGACGCTCAGCCGGCCGGCGACGGCGCCGATCGCGGCGCGGCGGCGCGGATCGCTATCTTCCGCCGGCCTGCCGGTGCGTGCCGGCGCGGCCGGAGCCGTCGCCTGCTGCGGCTTGGGCGGCGGCGCCAGCAGCGTGGAGATACCGGTGCTCCACAGATCACGCAGTGGCTGCAGAGCGTTGTCGATGAACCCCGGCGGCTTGGTCCCGTTGAACTCGGGGTTGTTCGCAAGGCCCAGCTTGTCGACGACGCGGCCGATCAGGAATTCGGACTGGATGACTTCGAGTTCGCTCTGGATGGCGCCCATGTTGAGCGTGTCGACGCCCGACAGCGCGGCCTCGGTGCTCACCACCTTGAAGGTTCGTGTGTCGAGCATGATGCGCGACGAGGCCTTGTAGAGAGGCGTTGCCTGGGCGATCACAAGCGCCATGAGCGCGGTTGCGATGAGGCCGCAACCGATGATCAACGCCTTGCGGCGGTTCAGCAGGCGCAGCCACTCCCACAACTCATTCGGAGTTTCGACGGGACGAACGGGCACAAGCGCCGCCGCTTCCGACGGCTGCACCATTCGGTTCTGGTTGGGCTCATCCATATTGTAGTCCGCCCTAGGTAACGATCCCATCCCACCACACTCCGCTAAAAATACAACTCGCGACGACACCCGATCGAGCGGCGCACCGCATCGGCCCAACTCAAGAACCGGATCCTGTACGCCACCACACCGACGGGCAGTCCCACACCGCCCATCCCCAAGCTTTACGCCTATCCCTTACGCCAACCTTTAGAACCAACTCTCAGGCTAGAACCAACGCTCCGGCACGCGAATGATGTCGCCCGGCCCCACCGGTGAATCCTCCGTGACCGTCTCTTCCTGACCCTGTTGCGCATTGAAGCGCTGAATTGTGATGCGCGTCTTGGAGGCGCGCCGCGTGTACCCGCCGGCGATTGCGATCGCCTGCAGGACGTTGATCCCCGACACATAGGGGAACGATCCCGCGCGAGTGATCTCGCCAACGATGTAGAACGGACGCCTCGACACCAGATCGACGCTGAGCCGCGGATTGCGGAGATAGCCACCAGAACGATAGCGCTCGGCCAGCATGGCCTCGATCTCGGGCATCGACATGCCCAGCACGATCACCCGCCCGGCCATGCGCGGCGAAATCATGCCGGTCGAATCGACCTCGTACTCGCCGGACAGTTCGGTGTCGGACAGGACCGTCACGCGCAACCGGTCGCCCGGCGCTACCCGATACTCGCCGAGCCTCAGGTTTTGTGTGCCCAGCGACGGCTGCTGAATGGTCAATGTCGACATCGGCGGCTGCGGATCGCAGGCACCGACGGTCAGTGCCATCGCTACGAAGAGCGGCCCGAGGCAGCGGAAGAGGAGACTACGCAAATTCACCGGATCACCGCTTTGCAACAACTAAAACAAAGATCCCCAGAGTATACGACGGTCCGCCATTCCGGATCACCGCTTTGCAACAACTCGAAGAGAAATCACTTCCCGGGTGTACGATGGACCGCCGTTGGCAGTATCTGTCGACGTACCGGTTGTATGTTCGTACAGGGGCCCGATCTGGACCTGCGGACGCAGGGAGTACAGCAAACCCAGCGACGCGCGCCAGTAGTAATCGGTGCGCGGACCGACGCCCGAGCCCGGCACCGGTGTGTACTGCGCGATATTGAACCCCGTACCGCCCACCATCTGCCAGGCGTCGTGGATGTCATAGGTGAAGTCGACACCGAGGGTCGTCGACACGTAGTTCGAGTAGTTGCTGTAGGCCGATTCGTTGATCGTCCGGATGAACGCCGGCCGGATGGTCAAGGGCGCATAGCCATTCCAGCTGCCCGTCAGACTAAAAGTGAGCGCTGGCGTCGTACTTCCGTCTGCGAGATAGGTGAGGCTGGCGTAGCCGATATATCCTTCCAGTCTGGTCGTCTCCGTGAGCTTTACGGTCGCGCCAAAGTTGAAGAACCAGCCGTTTGAATCTCGCTGCTGGCCGTAGGCGTTGACGAACTGGTCGTAGATCCGCTGGTTCAAACCGGGGGTAACCCAGACGTCGATACCATCGATGATCTCGTAGCCGATCCGAACGCGCTGTTCATATTCCATGCGATCTCGACTGGCGTCCGGCAGGGCCCCCAGAGGGACGATGCCGTTATCATTGTATCTTAGGCGAGTCGCCGAAACCCTGGCGTCGTAAAAGAACCGGTTGAAACGCTGATAGAGCCCCAATTCGATCGGGATCGAATCGACGACTGTTGGCGCGCTCGCAAGCGCGGCGTTGGGCGTGCCGAGCGCTTCCGTCTGACGACGGACACCAACGAGTCCGGTGGCGTAAAAATCTTCCTTGATGTCCAGCCGTCCGTCTGCCTGGACATAGCCGTTCCAGTAGTTCTGGGTGCTCGCGTTCGAATAGAAGCCGAATCCACCACCCGCCATGACGCGAAGCGAATGATTCAACCAATCCGACTTCATCTCAACAACTGGCTTTATGAGGGTGTATGGCGAGCCCACCGTGGGCGCCGAAGTGGCGTAGACGTTGCTGTCGTAGCCCGCCTGCACTTCCAGCATTGGGTAAAGCGTGAATGCGCCGACGGCTATGCCGACCTCACCAGTTCCGATCCCCGGTCCCGCGCCGGAGACGGGCGTGTCCGGGACGTCGACCGCCGGTGTCTGCTCGAGGAGAATCTGCGCAGCCGGCGACGACGTCTCGGACTGTGCGAGCGCGAACGATCCGCCACATGTCAACAGGACCCAGCCCACAACAGGTGACCAAATCAGCTGCGATCTATTCGCACTAATTGCCATGGGTACCAGTGGCCATCCAGGTAGCTGTCCGAGGGTCGGCTGGAAATAACTTCCCGGCAGACACTCCTGGACGCTACCTCGGGCTCTGCTGCTGCGGCCGCGACGGGTCATAGACTACCGGTCCGAGCAAACCAGGCGGAGGCCTGAACGAAGGCCCTTGAGGTGGAGGGTTTCCACCCGTCGACGGCGGCGGGCGAGAGTCGGGAGGCGTGAGTGTATTCACCAGGTTCGCGAGCGTCGGGCCGGAGACGCCGTCCGGCGCCCCCAGCATCTCCGCAACAAGCTGCTGCATGACGGGACCACCGACCGGCCCCAATGCCCCAAAGAACTGAGTATCGTTGGGAGGAGGGATCAGCGCATCGCCAGCCGTTGCCATGCCCTCCAGTCCGCCCAGCGGCACCCCGCCGGGAGCAGTATTTTGAAGTGGCGCGGCAGCCTGCAGCGGTCCAGCGTTCTGCAGCGGACCATTGGTTTGCAACGGGCCTGCGCTCTGGAGGGGGCCTGCGCTCTGCAGCGGACCTGCGCTCTGAAGCGGGCCAGCCGACTGCATAGGACCAGCTCCCTGCAACGGGCCGCCCGTCTGAAGCGGGCCGCCGCCCTGCTGCGGACCCTGTTGAGCCTGTTGAGGATCGCCTGCGGGGCCACCATTGATTGCCGGGCCGCCGCCGGGGCCAGCGCCCTGCATAGGACCAGAGCCCTGCATTGGACCGGCGCCTTGCTGGCTGCCACCCGCTCCTGTTTGGGAGGCCCCCGGCGGCGCCTGCGCAACCTCAGGCCCGACCTGCGCGGACCCGGTCACGGCCCAAAGAAGGACCGACATTGCCGCGAAACCCTGCGTACCAAGTGCAATTTTGAACATGTTACCCAACCCGACCGCGCGTCTCAGCAGATCTGCGATCATTTTTGAGGTGCCACCCACTTGGCCCACCTCGACACTTTCGATTTGGTCCCACCCAAGCCGATGAATATACTAGCGAACTTCATGCAAAAAGCCAAGACCACCAGCGGATAGGGACTTCAGCTTTGACGTGATGTCCCGCCGGCAAGCCTATGCAAAGGTACCATATACACGGTCAGTGCGCATGCCCCAATCAACTCTTTCAGACCCTAATATAAGGTCCGAATGTGGCAAAATTAGCGGACAAGCTGCAGTGTCGCCGCAATCAGAGACGTCGGAGGTCAAATAAGGACATCGATTCAATGGGTTCCGAAGCTCATCGATCAGCCATCGCTTCGAGGGCCGCCGCGAAGCCGCGAAAGTCTCCGCACGACACGCGCCAATACCCGGGGGGAGCCGACCTGGCGAGAAGATCGATATCGGAATCGGCACTGCCCACGAAAAGCACGGGTTTCTGCGATTCCAGGCAGGCATAGATCTTTGACGGCATGACGTAGCCAACGAACGAATCGCGTAGAGTCACAAGATGCGCTGAAGGCGCACGGAGCAAGCTGGCCAACTTTTCCAAAGCTACGGGAGCGGACCGATGGAACGGCAGCCCGGCGGCCACGAAGCGTCCGGCGATCTCGTCCGCACCTGAACCTGTGGCACTAAGCCACAGCCGGACACGCCCGCTTCCCTCCCTGTGATGGAGTTCGTAGCCCCGCACCACGGTCTCTACTTCGTGGGCGATGCCGTAGTTGCCGGAATAGAGCAGCACGCACTTTCCAGCGAGATCGTCGGGCAGCGGCTCGAGCGGCCCGTCGGGTGCAAATGTCACGGGCGAGCCGTCTCGCACCAGCTCGATCCGCCCGGCGGGGATACCGGTCGCGCTCAGACGCCGCCGCTGGTCCTCGCCCAGCACCTCGAAGCCGTCGACGCGGCGGCGCCAGAAGTTCGTCAATCCGAGCAGCAGGCCCAAGGCAAGAGAGGGCCTGTCGCGCGCCGCGATCAGGCACTCGGGATGGAAATCGGTGATGCGGTAGATGAGCCGCCCCCGCCACAGCAGCCTTAGCGGCACCAGCAAGTGGATGAGGAAGGGCGGCGAACCGGTGAACAGGATTCCGTCGGCCGCCCGCAGCGGGCCGAAGGCCGCGAGAATCAGGCGCAGGTTCGTGGCGATCGTCCACAGCATGCGGCCCAGCAATGACCCCCGCGGGACCGGGCGCGCCGACAGCCGGATCTCCGTCAGAGTCCCCTTGCCTGAGGTCCGATGCACCTTCGACCCGGCACCTGCCGCCAGGCCGACCAGAGTAACTTCGTGGCCCTGCTCCGCCAGGGTCTCGGCACGCATCTGCATATACTGCCCGACGGCGCCGAAATCGGGCGGCAGCCAGTCGGCGATGATGACGATGCGGCGCTCCTTCGCCAGATCGAACGGGCTTTGCTCCAGCAACTCCATCACGCGGCCGCCCCCGGCTTCGCCGCGCTGGCGATCGAGCTATAGAGTTCGGCCATCCGGCGGGCGACGGCCGGCCAGCCATAGTGATCGATGACATGCCTCTGCCCCGCGCCGCCCTGCCGACGGCAGAGCGCCGGGTCGTCAAACATCGCCCGCAAGCCGGCGGCAATGGCAGAAGCGGTCGGCTCGACCACCAGCCCCGCCTGCGTGTCGCGCACAATCTCCGACATGCCGACGTCGGGCGTAGCCAGAACCGGCACTCCGCGCCGCATCGCTTCGAAGGCGGCGATGCCGAAATTCTCCGACAGCGACGTCATCGCGAAGAGACGCGCCGCGGCAAAAAGCGCCTCCTTGTCCGCGCCGGAGACGTGACGCGCGATGATCGTCACGCGGTCGCTCACGCCCAGGCGGGCCGCCTCCGAAGCCAGAAAATCAGCATGCCCGCCGGCGTCGTCGCCGGCCATGACCACGCGCACCGAGGGGGCCTCGGCAAGGGCTGCGATCACGCGATCGAGCCCTTTTTCCCAGCTCAACCGCCCGAACGACAGCACCATCTGACCGCCTGAAATGGCTGCGGTTATGTCGGCCGACAGCGCTGCTTTCGAGGGCGGCGGCGGATCGTCGACACCGTGCGGGATCATGGCGATGGGCGGCAGGCGCCAGCCGAAGCTTCTGATGTGCTGCGCCTCGATGGCCGAAGTGGCATGAATTGCGGCAGCCGCCTCGAGGTTGGGGCGGTCCACCAGGCGGATCCAGGCTTCCTTCACCCAGCGGCTTTTCCGCCGGATCAGCTCAGGCACGAGCATGCCGCGCGGCGAGATTACGTAAGGAATGCCACGGGCGCGCGCCGCGCGGGCGCCGGCGAGGATCGGCCACAGGAATACCGAATGGAGATGCACGGCATCGAACCCCGCGGTCGATGCCGCGAGCGCACGCCCCATCGGCGGCGACCAGTAGAGCCGGCGCAGCACGCGGCTCGGGAAATAGGTAACCTTTACCCCCTCGACGTCGACCGGCGTCATGAGCGGCACATCGCTGTCGGCGGGGCCGTCCACGCTGGTGGTGAAGACCTGGACGGCATGGCCGGCTGCGGCGAGTTCCCGGCAAAGCGCGTGAACCGAGCGGATCGGCCCGCCATACCTCACTGCCGGCAGATAGGTCGGAACGACGTGAAGAAGGCGCAACGGCTCGTCCATTGATTTGCAAAAGCTTGATGTACCGGGGCAATTGATAGCATAGGTGTTGCAGGAATGGGCTCCGCGATCGAATGAAGCTCCGTATCGACTTCCAGCCGTCGATCGTCGTGGCATTGCTTGCCGCCGTGGCGCTCCTTTTATGGCTGGCGACACGCTTGCCCGGCGCATTCTGGATCGCCCTGCCCTTCGCACTTTTCTATTCGACGCTTCTGGCCTTCGCCTCTCTCGCTCTGCTGCGAACCCACATGATCGAGCGCTGGACGGACTGGGATACGCCTGGCCGGCTGCTGATCCTGGCACCTCACGAGGACGATTGCGTCATTTGCGCCGGCGGGCTGGGCCTGCGCAACGGCCATCTGGGAGGCACGACCCGCGTCGTCTATCTGGCGCGCGATGAGACAACCGCATTGCCCGCGCGGCGTGAGGCGGAAGCGCGCGCCGCCTGGAGCATCGCAGGCCTGGGCGAGGCCGATCTTCGCTTCTTCGATCTCATGCCGCCGCTCGAAAGCCGCGATCCGGAGAAACTGCGCAAGGCTGCCGCGGTCCTGCGCGGCATCATCGACGAATTCAAGCCCACCGCGGTCGTCATGCCGGCCTTCGAGGGCGGCCACGTCCACCACGATATGGTGGCGGCCTTGATCGATCGGCTGGTCACGCCGGCCGACCGGTTCGCGGTGTTCGAGGCCCCGGAATACAGTCCGTATGTGTCGCTCCTGAACACCCCGCACCGCATCCTCGCGCTCACTGCACGCTGGCTGTTTGGCCTGGTCGCCTACAACGGGCCGCCGGACGGCATCGATGGCCGCCCGATTCTGAAGATCCGGCTGGCTCCTCAGGAGTTGGTTGACAAGCGGCGCATGCTGGCGGCCTTCGTAAGCCAGAATGCTCCGTCGCTGGTCACAACACGCAGCTATCCCGACCGGCTGATCGCGAGCGACGGCAGTCGTCGCCGACGCCACCCGTTCGACTTCGACCGGTCCTATCTGCGCCTCGTTCTGACCCTGCGTCAGCACCTGCCGGCCCGCCTCGTCGACCGCATCCTGCCGGTGCAACCCGGCACAATCGGCCGCATCGGCACCATCACCGATTGGGATGCCGAATGGGGGAACGCATGAACGGCTTTGCTTCCGATCTCACCCGTTCCACCTACGAATCGCCGGATATCGTCGCGCTGTATGCCCGTCCCGATGGGCTCCAGAAGCCGGAAGAGACGATACTGGCGCAGTTCGGCTCGTCACTCGGCGCAATGGACATGCTGGATATCGGCGTCGGCGGCGGCCGGACGACGCGCTACTTCGCACAGCTCGCCAGAACCTATCTCGGCGTCGACTATTCGGCCGCGATGATAGAGCGCTGCAAGCTGACGTTTCCCGCTTTCCAGTTCACCGTGGCCGACGCCCGCAACCTCGAATTCGCGCGGGACGAAAGCTACGACCTCGTCCTCTTCAGCTACAACGGCATCGATCATCTCGACGCACGCGAACGTCTGATGGCGCTCAACGAGATGCGCCGTGTCCTGCGGCCCGGCGGCGTCATGGTGTTTTCCAGTCACAACACCAACTATCTCCCCGCGATCATCGATCGCTTCCGGTTCCGCATCCATCCCAGCCTGCGCGAGACGCTGCGCTCGTTCAAATGGTCGAGTGTGTTCTGGGCAAAGAACGGCCTGCTGCGGTACCGCCTGCCGCTCGCCTCGGGTCGCGTCCACGACGGCACCCATTCCTTCCGGTCATCGGCGCTCTACTATGTTCGGCCTGACATCGGCGTGGCCGAGATCCGCCGACTCGGCATGATCGACATCGTCTGCGCCGGCAACGAGAGCCGCGACTTCGTGCCGGGCGACGACCCGCGGCTGCCGCAGGATCCCAATCCGTGGATCTACTACATGGCGCGCAAGCCGGGATGCGCCTGACATGGCCCTTTCCCTCGAACTCGTAACGTCGGTCGAATCGTTCGAACGCCTGCGGGTGGAATGGAACGAGCTCGTCGACGCCATGACGTATCCGGAGATATTCTATCGATGGGAGTGGAGCTTTCTTTTCTTCCGATACTGCCGGGCAGGCGATGAGCTGTTCATCGTCGTGGCACGCGACGCGCCCGGCGGCCGGATTGCCGCCGTTGCGCCACTTTGCCTCCGGCGCACGCGACGACTAGGCGTCCGCGTCACGGTGGCCGAGACGATCGTCGCGGGGCTCGCCGACTATCAGAATTTCCTCATTCGGGCGGGCGTCCACAGGGGCCGCGCCGTCACCGACCTCCTCGACTTCCTCGCCAGCCACGCCGGCCGCTGGGACGTGCTCGACCTTCAGCAATTCTGCAGCCGTGATCCGACCACGTTCCAGATCATGAATGCAGCACAGGCGCGCCATGACTGGACGGTGCGCACGCATATCGAAACGGCCGTGGCGGTGCGCGACCTGCGGCCCGGGCACGCAACCGAGGACGCCGGGCGACTGCGCCGTATCCGCGGCCGGCTCGAGGCACTCCAAGCCCGCGGCTTCGAGGTAAAGGTCGGATGCAGCGACTTCGCCACACTCTGGCCGGCCTTCCGCGATCTCCACGTCCGGACCTGGCCCGGCAGTCCCCTTGGACGGGCGAACGAAGGCAGGTTTTTCGAGGCACTGGTTGCGAGCGAAGGCATGCGGGGCCATCTCGATCTCTCCACGGTAACTTCGGACGGGAAGATCGCCGCGGGGCATTTCGGCTTCGTCGACGCGCGCAAAGCCTACTACTACATGCCGGCACGGGATCGGGCGTTTCAAAACGACCGCGTCGGCGCGGTTCTCCTGCTGGCACTTGTCGACCATTACGCGAAGTCGCGCACGATGTTCGATTTCATGCGCACGCTCGGCACGTACAAGACCTGGTACACCGACACGATCGACGTGAACTACCGCATTGTCATCCACGCCAATGCGAGCGTCAGGGCTTTGGCCTTCGGCCTGTTCGACGTCACGCGCCGCTACGTCGCGGACCTCGGCCTGCCGCGCGCCCTGCTTCGCCTCCTGAAAGGAAAGCGCCGCGCGCCACCGGTCAGTTAGTGCCGTACTTGTCGACCAGCGCCAGATAGGCCATCGCCTGGCTCTCGAGTGTGAGGTTTTCCGCGATCATCTCGCGCGGTGCATAAAGGCCCGCCTCCACGCCGAACCAGAATTTGTCGAACGACGGCAGCAGATCGCCGCTGCCCTTGAACCTCATGCCGCACCGCTCGTCCCAGTAGGGCACCGAGGTCACAGGCCCGAAGCGCACGAGACGTGGCGCATATTTCGGGTCTTTCCATAGTCCGCCCTGATCCCAGGCAAACAGCGGCACGTCGGACGCCAGCATCTGCTGCGCTGCCAGCCCCTGCGTCTCGTGATGGCTGAGGTAGATCATGGCCCGCGTGCGCCTGCTGAGATCGTGCAGCCGCTCCTCGCGGTAGTAGCCGTAGCGCAGCATCTGAACGCTGAGTCGCCGGCGGCGAAGTTCGCCCAGCATCGGTTCGACGATGGTGCGCATATAGCGACTGCGATGGCGCACGACCTTGTCGTAGACGACGACGTCGACATCCTTGTTCGCACGTTTCGATGGAGACCAGCGATCGGTGTCGATGCCGGAGGGCCAGACGCTGATATTGCCAGGCCAGACGGTCGAGAACATCTGCTCGACCCACGGGCTCGGCACCAGCACGCGGCGAATCCTGCGTCGGCGCAGCAGGTCGGGATCGTCGCTGGGGTGATTGTAGATCGACGTGCCGAACAAGATCGGGGTCTCCTGCGGAATCTTCGCAAGCACATGCGGCTGGCCGACGACGCAGGCCAGTTCCCGCGGATTCTCGCGGATGTGAGCATAGTCGTTGACCCGGTACGGCACGTTCAGACGATCGAGACCCGCGCACAGGTTGAGGTAGACGCGCATCGTGCCGCCCGGCTGTTTGGGGCCACGCAACGCCCAGCGCACCATACGCCGCGGATAGCGGTCGAAAGGTGCCCATCGGTCCGAATCGGGCTCTTCATAGAAGAGATTGAGGGGCGCGCGCAAAGGCATGATTTTAGGCCGCGCAGAGCCTATTCTTCAGTGAAGATGAAGACAAGCGAAGGTACTAGGGCCGCAACTCGGCAGACGTCCGTCGATCAGCCATGATCTCGCGATAGAGCTTCGCCATGTCCGCCGCGACATCGTCGTTCGATCTCGTGCGGTGCATATTGCTCGACAGTCTCGCCACCTCGGCGCGGTCGGTGGCGGCGACCCGGATTGCCTCTGCCCACGGTTTGGGATCGTCGAACGGCAGCAACCACCCGTCCACGCCATGATGGACGCGCTCGGAAATCCCGCCCAGGTCGGCGCCCATCACCGGGATGCCGAGCGCCCGCGCCTCCTGGACGACGATCGGCCCGGTCTCCATGTAGCGCGACGGCACCGCGAGCACATCGATGTCCGCAAGGAATTCCGGCACCCGCTCGTGCTCGACGAGGCCCATCAGCTGGATGCGGGAATCCTTGCGCGCGGCCGCTTCCATCTTGCGGGCGAAGCGCGCGTCCTGACCGACACCCGCGATCCGGAGCTGCACCGGCAGGCCCCCGGGAAGCTCAGCAAGCGCGCGCACCAGGAGATCCGCGCCCTTGTAACGTTCGAGGCGGCCCAGGAAGCCGATCACTATTTCCTTCCGGTCAACGCCCTGCAGCGGCCTCGGCTTACGGTCGCAAAAGGCGGCACTGGCCGACTGACCCGACACCACCATCTTTTCCGGCGGGATGGCATTCTCGGCGAGCGCCGCCCGCACCCATTCGCTGGGCGCAACGATGCGTTCGCTGAGAGTTGCCATCGAGCGCAACTGACGCGCCTTCGTCGCGGCAGCCGCGCGTGCCGACAGCAAGTTCGCCGCGCGTTGCGAAAGGCGTGAGATCACGCTGTCGGTCAGGTCCCATCGCGGCAACTGTGACAGGAGATAGGCCGCAGGCGCCGGCAGGCCCCGGTCGAGCGCCCAGCACTCTGCGCAGCGGCGATCGTCGATGTAGCCGTCGCACGGGCGCCTGTCGTAGAGCAGCATGGTGCCCCGCATGCAGATCGGCGACGGAACATGCATCGTGACGATGCTGGGAATATCCATCCGCGACACCTGCCGAAGATGGCGCAAGCCCGCACCGCTGGTCCAGGAATGGAGGTGGAACAGGTCCGGCTTCGTGGCCTCGACGATTTCCTGGAACAGGGTGCGCCGCTTGCGCACGCTCGCGTCGCGGACACTCTGGATCTCCGGCGCATCGATCGGATAGCGAACGACCTCCACGCCGTTCCACGAATAGCGGTCATAGGCGCCGTCCGTCGCGGCGATGATCGTACTTTCGATCGAATCCCGCGACAGCGCCGACACGAGGTCGCGTACATAGACCTCGGTGCCGCCCGTCGAGTCGGGGAAATAGAAGCCGACGCAGTGGACGACGCGCAGTCGTCTGCCCATCGCCCCGGGGACGCCGACCACCGGAGACGTCATGGCCGCAGCCTCCTGAGCCGCAACAACCGCTCCGTCCTCGCGAAGCCCAGCAGTTTGTAGGCGAAGGCCAGCGCCGGTCGCACCGGCGGCACGAACTCCGGGTCGAGCCGGTAAATCCAGTCCACGACCTCCGCAGCCTCCCGCGGATAGGCGCGCGCGAACGCCCGCACATTGGGCCACAGCATGCGGATGGCGGCGCGCTTGCGGCGCAGCGTAAGCTCACCGCGCCCTTCGAGAAGTCCGAGCGTCTTGCGGTAGATCGAGATATGGGTCCAGTAGCCGAGGTCCCGCTTGAAGCCGGCGGTGTACTGCAGCCGCTCATTTGCATGACGGCGGTGTACGAAGGCCGGCTCGCGATAGACGGCCAGGTGCGGCTTGCGCATCGCGACTTCGAGGATGAAGAGCCGGTCGTCGCGCAAAGCAAAATCCTGGCGGTGCGGAATGCCGCCGATCAGGTCGCGGCGAAACAGGAAGGCCGAATAGTGCGACGACCAGCCCTCGCCCAGCTGCTGGGCGATGAAGTCGTCGCAATCGTCCCAGGCGTTGACGACCCGCTCCCCATTTTCATCGTCGTAGTCCTCGTACCCTGCGACGACGAGATCGGCGCCGGTCTCCCGGGCGAGTGCCAGTTGGCACGCATTGGCATCCTCGCAAAGCCAGTCGTCGGAATCGAGGAAGCGCACATACTCGCCGCGCGCCGCCTGGAGCGCCGTCTCGACCGCCCAGTCCTTGCCCCAGTTGTCGGTGCGGATGGCGACGATATCCCGCTGCCCCTGCAGCCAGTCCCAGGTCCCGTCGGTGCTGCCGTCATCGACCACGACGATCTCGACTTTTGTACTGGCGGACCGGCACGACTCCACGGCCTGCGGGAGGGCCCACAGGCGGTTGAAGGTCGGAATAACGACGGAAATGTCGCTCACGCCGTCACCTTAGCCGACTCCCGTCGGCAAGGGCATCTGCGGCTTCCAGCACGCCATCGGCGGCCCGGGCCGGCGAATAGATGTCCATGCGCTCCGCCAACGCCCGCCGCGTCATGCTGGGATCGAGAGCGAGAACCGAGGCGACGGCCGTGGCCAAAGCCGGTACGTCTCCGAGCGGCGCCACCGCGCCGGTAACTCCCGGCTGGATCAGGTCGGGTCCGCAGCCGACCGCATCCGACACCACAGCCGGGACCCCGCAGGCCATCGCCTCGTTGACCACGAGGCCCCAGGTCTCGATGGCGATCGACGGCAGGACGACGACGTCGGACGAAGCATAGACGGCCGGCAGCTTGCTCTGGTTGACGAAGCCCAGGAACTGCGCGTCGACGCCGCCGGCGCGAGCGGCCTCTTCCATCCGGCCCTGGAGATCGCCGGCCCCCGCAATGACGAGTTCGACGGGTTGGCCCGCTGCGATCAGCCGCGAGACGGCCTGCACCACGTCCATCGGCCGCTTGCTGTCCACCAGCCGGCCGACGAACAGCACGCGCCGCCGCCTGTCGGCCGCAGCCCGCCCAACCGCCCCGCGCGCCGCGTCGCTTGCACGCTCGAAGGCGTCGTTGTCGACACAGTGCGGTGAGAAAAATAGCCGGTCCGCCGGCACACCGTAGTGTTCGAGGTATTCACGGTTGCGCTGGCCGACATGGAGGCAGGCGTCGAACTGCTTCAGCATGTGCGGGAAGACCACGCCCTTGACCCGCCCGACGGCGCCGCCGCGTTGCCCCGCAAGTTGCGAATCGCCCCGCACCATGACCGGGACCCGCGCGCGGCGACACGCCCGCACCGCCTGCCAGTAGGAGCGCAGCGACCAGCCCGGCACCACGAAGGCGTCGAAGCGACCGGCCGAAATCAGGTCGGCGATTTCGGGTGTGTTGCAGCCCGCGAAAGTCTGGGTCGACGGCATGCGCGCCACGTTCTTCAGGAACTGGCTCTCGAAACCGGACAGCAGGTCGACATCCCAGTCGAAGGCGACGCCGTAGCCCACCCGTCCCTGCTCCTTGGCGTCCTGCCGATGGGCGAAGAACACAGTGAGGTCGCACCGTCGCGCGAGCTCCCTGAAGATCGGCGTATAGTACTGGATCGGATGGCTGACAAGGAAGCCGATGCGCCGCCTCATGCACTCACCGTCCGGGCACAGGCGCGATCCAGTGCCTCGGCGAACAGGCGGGTCGATTCCCGCGCCGAATATCCCTCGAAGACGCTGCGGTCGACGGAAGTCGCCTCGTAGGTCGGCCGATCGAGGAAGCCCTCGAGCGCCGTCGCCACGGCTTCAGGCGCCGGCAATTCGTTTTCGGTCAGGGTCAGCACCTCGCCGACATGGGCCGATCGGATCATCGTCACCGCCGTGCTGTCGCGATGGAGCAAAGCGAAGACCGGCCGCTCCGACAACATCGCCTGGAAGACCTTCGAAGGTGTGTAATGCGGCTCGGTCGATCCCAATACCAGCACGCCGCTGCTGTGCATGAGATGGTTCAGCGTATCGACATAGCCGATTCGCTGGGGATGCTCGTCCACCATCTGCTCGACGCCGGCCGCGCGCGCACGCGGCAGCACGCGATGGCCTTGCGGATCGTCAGGCGAGCTGCCGGTGCCCACGAAGTGCACGGAAAGCCTCGCGGCCACCTGCGGCGCTCGCTCACGCAATCTGTGCAATCCCGCCAGGAACGCGTCGAGGACGACGAAGCCGGCGGGCAGCAGCGCACCGGCATAGATCATGTGAAACCGGCCGTCCGCTGGAGAGAACAGGAAGGGTGCCCTGCCCAGACTGCGCACCAGCGCATAATCTTCAGGCGCGCTTCCCATCGGCATGTAAGCCAGTTCCGACTGCGCCGCGACCGTGGGATTGCGCTCCAGCATACCGGCCACATAGCCGGGCGCCATGCCGGTGATCAGTGCGGCATCGCGCACCGACCAGGGCTCGAGAATCTCAGCCAGCCGGTTCGACGCCCAGGCACGACTGAAAGGCTTCTCGTTGCCCGTCCACCGGTTTACCCAGGGATCCTGATAATCGATGCCGAACGGCAACCCGTGTCGCAGGTGCACGAGCCGACCGATCGGCGCGAGGAAGTTGGACGGGATCGTCACCATCACGAAGTCGATCTCGCCGGCCTTTGCCATCCTCGCCACAGCGCGATAACAGCCCCAGAAGGATCGAATGCCGATATCGCCGACCAGCCGCACGGGACGCGTCGACAGGGTTTTCGCATGGACGACCTTGAGACCGGGCGCCACCAGCCGCTCGAGGTCCGGATCGGGCCGCTCCTCATATTCGGCAGGGTCGCCGGTGACGATGACCGGATCCCAGCCGAACTCCGGCAGGTAGCGTGACCACAGGCGCGCCCGTTGCGCGCCTACGAGGTTGCTCGGCGGAAAATGTCCGCTGATCAGAGCGAGGCGACGGGTCATGGGAGACGGGTCATGGGAGGCGGGTCATGACTGGGCCAGTCGAGCCCGCACCTTCGAATAGAGGGCGAGATAGCGAGCCACCACGGCGTCGGCGGAGAAATGATCGACGGCGCGACGGCGACATTCCGTGCGGTCGAGCGCGCCCACGCGTTCCACGGCTTCGCAGCCTTCCTCGATCGATTTGATCAGGAACCCGTCGACGCCGGGTCTAACGATCTCCGGCAATGCGCCGCGCGGGCAGGAAACCACCGGCGCGCCGCAGGCCAGCGATTCAGCGAACACGATGCCGAACGGCTCATCCCACTGGATCGGCACGACCATGGCCCGCGCCTGGCCCAGCAGGGCGTTTTTCTGCACGTCGTCGACTGGCCCGACATACTCGATGCCGCCCTTGCCGATTTCCGGCGCGATCTTCTGGCGCCAGAATTCGCCTTCCGGGTCGTTACGGTCAGAATGGTTGCCGGCGATGATCAGTCGACGACCGGTGCGTCGCGCGATCTCAATCGCCCAGTGTGCGCCCTTGATCTCCTCGACCCGACTCAGAAAGACCAGCGGCGCATCGTCCGGCACGGTGAGGCCGAGCGTGAGCCCTTCGGTATCGGCAAAATTCGGAATGCCATGCCACTCGCCGCCCGCCGGCCGGCCGCGGCGCGCGATGTAGTCGCTGCAGCCCGTGAAGGTGAGGCGTCCGGGCGCGGCCAGTCGGACGGCGAGACCGACGGTGCGCGGCGTCGGCTCGCGCTGGAAAGACATGATGAGCGGAATGCGGCCGCGCAGAAGCGGCAGCAGATAGGCGATGCGCGAGAAACTGTGCACGACGTCGGGCCTGAAGGCCCGCACCGCGCGAGAAAGCGCGAAGGTGTTGAGCACGGTGTCGCGCCTCGACAGCGAACTCAGCCCCGGCCAGGGGAAGAACGCATCATTGGGGCACTCCGAGCCCGGCCGCGCCACCAGTCCAACCGTATGGCCGGCGACCCGCAGCCGGCGGACCAGCACGTCGACGATGCGCTCGATCCCGCCATAAAGGCGCGGAGGGACTTCGATTTCCGGATCTGCCGTCAGCAGCAGGCGCATCAGCGTATCGTCTCCCCTCGCGCGAAGGCTGCGGCTACCGATTGCAGCAACACATCCTGCTCGCTGTCCCAATTATAGCGTTCTCGACCGAGGCGCCACGCGGTCGCCGAAGGCTCCGCGAGCCCCCCCGGCGAGGCAAGCGCGTCGAGAGTACCGGCGAGGTCCCCCGGATCGGCCAGCATGCAAAGCCGGGCCGCCGGTCCGAGATCGGTTGCGAGCAGCTTTTGTGCCGGCGTGTCGCTCATCACGACGGGCACCCCGGCCAGCAGGTAGGTGAAGATCTTGTTGGTGAGGCAGATCCGCCGGTTTTCGCTGACATCGGTCTCCAGCGACAGCCCGACATCGTATTCCGCGGCAAGCCGGACCATCTCGCCCGGTGCCGCCATCGGCAGAAGCTTCACCCTGTCGGCTAGACCGAGCGAGGCGGCCAGCGTCAGCAGCGCATCGCCGTGGCCCCAGCGATTGCTGCCCCTGATGTCGAGCGTCACCCGCGCGGTCGCGCGGGCCATCGCCTGGATGAACGGCTGAAGGCCGCGATCGAGACCGATCGTCTGCGAGAACCAGTAGGCCCTGAGCATCGGCGTCCCCTCCTGGGCTCGAACGGGTCTTGGCTGGGCCGGCGCCATCGATAGCGGAAAGACGTTCAGCACCGTGGCCGGATCGGCCATGCCATAGCGCGCCGCATAGGCCTTGCCGATCAGCGGCGCGGCCGCGGTGACGTGCGAGCACGAAGGCAAGATGGCCCGTTCGACGATCTCGACCATCCTCATCCGAAACGCGTCACCCGAGGCCCCTGTGCCTTCGCCCGAGTGGAAGTCTTCGGCGTCGAAGCCGAGGAGTGCGCCATGGCGGCGAGCCGCCGCCATGGCGGCCGGCAAGGCTGCCACATAATGCGCGATATAGAGATCGGCCCGCACCTCGGGTGCACGCCGCATCAGCGCGGCCACGGGCGTACGTGCACTGCGCGCCGCCATACCGACAGGGACAGCGATGCCCACGGCCTCGAACATTTCAGCAAGCGCCGCGGCCACACGTGCGACACCGCCTTCGTCCCGCGACCGCGGAACCCGGATCACCTTCCACGGCACCGCGGCCTCGATCTCGTCGTCGGCCAGGCGCAGCGCTTCGTTGTAGTCGCAGACGACGGCGGTGACCTCGTAGCCGGCGCCGTGCAGCGCTTCCGCTTCCTTCAACACACGCGGATTGGACGCGAGATTACCTGGACTGACGATGCAAACCGCGCGGCGCATGGTTGGCGATCAGGCCGGCTCCCGCGACTTGGGCTCGATGCGCAGCGGCGACGCGAGCTGCATCGCAAGGACACCGTTGCCCAGGCTCTGCTTGAAATCGTAGGCGATACCGCCCGGACTCGAAGCCGCGACACGGAACGGAATTGCGTTTGCGACGGCGTGATCGACGACGATGGTGAGCGAGTTCGTCGAGACGTCGAAGCTATAGTCGCCCGACGCCAGGAAAAGCGGCTGCAGGCTCAGCGTGAAGACATGGCGGCCCGGTTGGCTGGGCAGCGCCCTCTGCGAGAAGATGCTGGACGAATAGAAGCCCACCGGCAGGTTGTTGGCGTCACGAAGCTGCAGCTCCAGCCCCAGGCCCGGCATGGTTGTCGTCTCGACTTCGACCTGGAGATTGAACGGCGTTCCCGGCTCGTAGGTGTCGGTGGGCAGTCCCTGCGAATCGAGCAGATCGGCGGAGATGATCGCCGAATGATGGCCGCGTCCCCAGTCCCGCGCCACCTTGCCCCTGCTGAGCGACGCTGAATATTGGGCGATCGCGCTTTCGATCGGGCCGTCGAAAATGAGCTGGCCACCCTTCAGCACGATGCCACGCCGCGTGAGAGCCGCTACGGCCGCGAGATTATGACTGACGAACAACACGGTTCGGCCCGCGCTGGCAACCGCCGACATGCGGTCAAGGCAGCGCTTCTGGAACTCCGCATCGCCGACCGCCAGCACCTCGTCGACGAACAGGATTTCCGTCTCGAGATGGGCCGCCACGGAAAAAGCCAGCCGCGCATACATGCCGACGGAGTAGCGCTTGACTGGCGTGTCGATGAACTTCTCCACGCCGG
>JABMNB010000146.1 GCA_013205335.1 Rhodospirillales bacterium | reverse complement strand
GGCTTGGTGACGTGCCAGTACTTGCCCTTGAAGTCGAAAGGCTCGGTCGACGACCAGAGCTTCAGGATGATGTCGAGTGCCTCACGCGTCATCTCGCGGTTGGTGCCCGACATGCCGTCGACGTTGAACATCGCCCAGTCGCTGGGCAGGCCCGAGGCGGCGACGCCGAAGTTGAGGCGACCGCCCGATATGTGATCGAGCATGGCGACACGGTTCGCGAGCTCGGCGGGATGATGGTATGGCAGCAGGAAGCCGCCGGGACCCAGGCGGATGTTCTTGGTCTGCATAAGCGCCTGCGCCACCAGCAGGTCGGGCGAGGGATGAGGCTCCCACGGCGCGGTGTGATGCTCGCCGATCCAGGCTTCGGTATAGCCGAGTTCGTCGAGCCAGCGGATCACCTGGAGATCCCATTCGTGACCGTCCTTCAGGGAGCGCTCCGGCGGATGAGACGGCATGGTGAAATACCCAAACTGCATCGTTTCCTCCTGGCTTGTCGTTTTGGAAAGTCGACTACCGACCGGCGGATTGCGCAAGCGACGGAAATGCATGACTGACGACGCCTCGGAGCCGTCCGGCGCGGACGGCCTTGGCGAGCAGGACGCTCACGCCGAGCCGGCGAAAGGCGAGGATGGTGAGCAGCTGGACCTTGCCGAAGCCATGGCGGGGCCTCACCGCGGACGACGAAACCACCCGGCTTGCACTGTCCCCGGTCGACCTACAGACCGTATACGCCAACCCAGATGCATGTCGCCGCCGCCGCGGGGCGACGGTCATCCACGTGAAGCACGATGGCACGAGGCCGGAGTCGCCATTCCGGCCGGGCCAGGAGGGCAACGTTTTCCTGTCGCTCACCGCACCGCTCGAAAGCGAGCTTGTGGTGACCAAGAAGGTGCACAGCGCCTTCATCGGTACCGATCTGGCGGCCGGACTTCAGGCAATGGCGGGCGGTGACGCCAGTTAGGCGATCTCGTCGGTGACGACCCGGAAGCTCACCAGCATGTTGGGGCCGAACGTATGAGTGATCGGTACGTCGGCCGCGTCGCGGCCGTGGCCGATCAGGACGCGGCCGATGCGCGGCATGTTGTTGCGCGCGTCGAACGGGTACCAGCGCCCGCCCAGATAGGCCTCGAACCAGCCGGCGAAATCCATCGGAGCGTCGACCGGCGGCACGCCGATGTCTCCGAGATAGCCCGTGCAGTACCTCGCCGGGATGTTCATGCACCGGCAGAACGCGATGGCGAGATGAGCGTAGTCGCGGCACACGCCATTGCCCTCGTTGAAGGCCTCCCATGCCGTCTTGGTCGGCCGCGCGAACTGATAGCCGAAGGCGATGTGATTGTGGACATAGTCGCAGATCGCCTGGACGCGAGCCCAGCCCAACGGCCCGTTGCCGAAGAGACTCCAGGCGATTTCCGACAGTCGGTCGGTTTCGCAATAGCGGCTGCCGAGGAGATAGACGAGGGTATCGGGTGGCAGATCCTGCACCGCATGCTGCGGGGCCGATGGGACAACCGCTTCAGGTATTCCCGAATCGTGAACGATACCGTTGCCGAAGAGTCGTATGCGTCCGGCCGGCGCGACCAGGCGGCTGCACAGGTTTCCGAAGCCATCGTGATAAGGGGTGATCGTGACGGCGGGATCTGTCTTCAGATTGTCGGGCTCGATGAGGTCGGCGGCCCGGCTGGGATGGGTACCCAGGATCAAGATCATCGGCGTGGGCTGCGGGAAGTCGTAGACGATCTCGTAACCAATGCGGATTTTCATCCGGCGCCCCCCCCTCGAATCGAATTGCCGGCGGGAGACCCGGTCAGGCCGCCCCAGCCGGGTGCGGCGTGACACTGACGTGAACCTCCATGCCGAGAGTATCGGCCCATGAGCCGACGAACGTGCCGTGCAGCGGCGTCGCCTGCTCGGGGTCGCGGACGACCGCTACCGTAACGAGGCTGGCCTTCCCGACGTTGCCGCTGGTCGGATCGAAATCTATCCAGCCGGTGCCGGGCAGGTAGACCTGCGCCCATGCGTGGGTCGCTCCGTGGGCCTCGGTCGGCGCCACGTTCGGCATGGTGGCGAGATAACCCGAAGCGAACCGGGCGGCCAGGCCCAGCGAGCGCGCGGCATCGATCATCAGGAGGGCGAAGTCGCGGCAACTGCCGTGGCCGAGGTGGAGCGTTTCGAGCGGCGCCTGGACGCCCTTGGCCTCCCGGCGTCGATAGAGAAAGCCATCATGGATGGCCTGCGACAGACGCGTGAGGAGCTCGAGGGCGGCGATCTGCCCGTCTTCGGGCAGGAACTGGCGAGCCCATTGAGCGACGGCGTCGTCCGGCCCGACATCCTGGCGATGCATGCACAGGGCGAGGTCGGGCTTCTCGTCGGCAGGATAGTCGACGGGAAAGGTCGCCGCGTCTTCCTCGGGGGCGAGGTGCGCGGCATCCGCCGGCGAATGCTCGACGCTGACGACGCTCTCGAAACTGAGTTCCGTGGCGACACCGGCGAACTGGGCAATCGCCACGTGGTTCCCAAAGGCATCCTGCACGTGGCGCAGGCTGCTGGGTGGCGGATTGATCGCGAGGCTGACCTCGATCACGCGCTGATCGTGCGAATCGCGGGGCCGCAGCATCATGCGATGTTCGCCGAAGGCGACCGGCTGCCGGTATCGATAGGTCGTGACGTGCCGGATGGTCAGTGACGTCATGACGTCTCCCTTGTCCATTTCAAGCACGTTTCGAGCCAGGCCGATACCGCAGACGAAACAAGGCGGCCTGCAGGCCGCCTTGTCCGTGTTCGATTGGATTCAGGTCAGCCGAGCTGGATCCAGGTCGTCTTCATCTGGGTGAACTTGTCGAAGGCGTGCAGGGACTTGTCGCGACCGTTGCCTGACTGCTTGTAGCCGCCGAACGGCGTCGTGATGTCGCCGCCGTCGTAGGTGTTGACCCATACCGAGCCGGCGCGAAGGGCCTTGGAGAACTTGAAGGCCTTGTTGATGTCCGAGGTGAAGATCGCCGAGGCGAGGCCGTAGATCGTGTCGTTGGCGACCGCCAGCGCCTGCTCGGCATCCTTGACCGGAATGACGGAAAGAACCGGTCCGAAGATCTCTTCCTGGGCGATCTTCATCTTGTTGTCGACATTGTCGAACACGGTCGGCTCGATGAAGGAGCCGGCATTGTCGATGTGCACCTGCTTGCCGCCCATGGCGAGCGTGGCGCCTTCCTTCTGGCCGGCGTCGATGTAGCCCATCACGCGCCTGGTCTGGGTCTCGTCGACCATGGCGCCCATCTGCGTCTTCGGGTCGAGCGGATCGCCCGGCATCATCTTCTGGCCGATCGCCATGACCTTGGCGAGGAACTCGTCCTTGATCTTGTCCTCGACGATCAGGCGCGAGCCGGCGGTGCAGACCTCGCCCTGGTTGAACCAGATGCCGAACGCCGTGCGGCGGGCGGCGACGTCGAGATTGGGCGCGTCGGCCAGTACGATGTTCGGCGACTTGCCGCCGCACTCGAGCCAGACCTGCTTCATGTTGGAGTCGCCGGAGTACTTCAGGAAGTACTTTCCGACTTCTGTCGAACCGGTGAAGGCCAGCACGTCGACGTCCATGTGACGACCGAGCGCCTGGCCAGCGGTCTCGCCGAAGCCCGGCAGCACGTTGAACACGCCCTCGGGGATGCCGGCCTCGGCCGCCAGTTCGGCGAGGCGAAGGGCGGTAAGGGGCGACTGCTCGGCAGGCTTCAGGATGACCGAGTTGCCGGCGGCCAGCGCCGGCGAAATCTTCCAGCAGGCCATCAGCAGCGGGAAGTTCCATG
>JABMNB010000145.1 GCA_013205335.1 Rhodospirillales bacterium | reverse complement strand
GTGAGCAACGCCTACTTCACAATTTCAACAGAGGCCGGGACATCCCCTGACGAGATGTAGCGTGATCCTTCAGACGTCTTTTCGGTGACAAGCTCAACAAACGCATTGATGTCCCATTCGGTTATCGCCAATCCGGAGAGGAATCGATCGGCGTTGCTGCTCTTCTGTGCTGCGGCTATCGCCCAATGCGGGGGTTCTTCGTCGTAATCAACGAGAAACTCGATGTCCTCTTCCGACAACAGATCCTTCAGCGAAACCTTGGCCTGGAGTAGGTGTTTGGCCGGAGCATGAGAACGAACGTGAGTTGGCGTGAGCGGCTGCGTGTTCATCTCTTCGACGATGGCTGCACGAATGCGTTCGTACCGCGCTGGGACCGGATCCTGTGGGTTGGGTAAGACAGCGAGAAACTCGCCCGTGAGAAGCCCCAGGTCGCGAATCTGATGCAGCGCGGCCGCCATCAGCGTAGCGAGTTGAGCGAACAGGGGTTGATTCGCAGGCGTCTCCTTGATGCTCGCTCGACTGAGTTCGGGAACGAAAGGCGCATGTAGGTGAAATCGCAGGCCCGACGTCTCCTTCTCTGCTGGAAAGAAGACGGCCACACGTCCCGACGTCGCGGGAATGATCTTCAGTTGTTTTGCCAGCGGCTTCTTGGGGTCGAACTTCTGGATGTTGGGTAGGAAATCGAGTGCGAATGCGACTGCGACACGTTGCTTTTCCAACCCTTCGACAGGTTGGTCAAATTTTAGGAAATGAGAGCTGGTTGTGGTCTCGCCACCGTTCTGCTTGAGCACCTCGAAGTGGTTCGCGGAGTGCTGAAGTCTCAACACCTCGCCAGACGCGCCTTGATCGATCCGCCAACTGATCGATTCCAGATGTGAAAGAAAGAGGAGGGTCGTCTCGGCGAGCTCCTTAAGGCCGGCTTTGATCTCAGCGAACGCGGTGTCTGGGAGTTTCTTCGAATTGTTGAACGGAAACTCAAAGCGCGTACTGATGCCGAGGTTGGGCCATGGATCGAGGCTACTCGGCAACACCAGGTCGGAGATCTTGAACGAAAACGTCGGTGACCAGATTAGTGGTGTTTCGGAGTAGGCGAACACAGCCTTGAAGCCAACACCGAAGCGGCCGATTTTGTCGTCGTCGTTTGCCTTAGTGCCTTCGCCAATATCGGTAATGGCAAGAATGTCGGCACGATCAAAGGGGCGCCCATTGTGTTCAAAGACAAGGCTCTTTTTCGAAAGCGCAAAGCAAGCTTCTGTAGCGCCGGTGTCCTCGGCGTTCTGGAGTAGCTCGTAAATGAAGTGAGCGCTATCCGGATAGAGATCCTCAACGATCCGTCGGATCCCACTATGCTTCTTCAAGACCCGAGCCAGATCCTCCCTTTCTCGGCGTACCTCTTCGATGACAGTCATTTTCCGTCATCCCACGAGATTGAGAGCGTTCCGAACACCACGGGTGCAGCTCGGATATCGCCGCTGTTCGCGGCCTGCTGAAGTTCCGCCATCCGGCGATTGAAGTCGACATTAGCTCGGGCCAGTTCGCTTTCCTTCATAAGCCGAATCTTGTCATTCGTGGCGCGGGCAACCTGGTCTTCGATTGCCTTGCAGCGTGCGCGATGGCTGACCGTCAAGCTCTGGATGCGATGCTCGACGATCTGTCGGTTCTCGGCGATGTGGTTGGCATGTGCCTCGATCCACCTGCTGTGATGGCGCGCCTCGAGGGCATCGCAATCGGTAGCATTTGGTGGCTGAGAAGGACCGGGATCGCTGGCTGATTGCAGCAAGGTCAGAAGTGACACCTCGAGTCGCCCATCATTGGCTACAGGAATCAATAGTTCGTCGGGTTTGACCCCGTGCTTGCTCCATCGGTATAGGGCGAAGTGATACGTCCCGGCCGGTATCGCGTTGCTCGGCGCAATAAGCGTCAGGTACTTCGGTTCAGTTATCTCTAGGAAGCGTGCGGCTTGTCGTACTAATGGGTGCACGACGGAGATGTGGACTGCCTTCGAGTTATCGGCGGCAACTTCTTGGTCGAACGTAACCGACAGCGTGGGCTTGGCACCCCTCAACCACTTCTCCCACTCCCGCGCGATCGGCTCGATGGAGCGCGGCAGACGCTTGTAGTCATCGAGTATCAAGCTTCGCGCCTCCTGACTGAGCCGCAATGTCTTGAGGGGCTTGTCTCCCAGAAGGTGCTCGAGATCGTTACCCAGTCGCGCTGCGAGGTAGGTCGTCACACCGCCCTGTATGGCGGCGGAAGACAGCCAGAAGGTCTCCGCGGCCTGTATCTCGTCGCGCCACGACCGATCGGGAACATTCAAGCCGAAGAGCTCAGATTGCTTCGATTCCAGTTCCAGTTCCTCGCGAACCTCGCGGATTCCATTGTCCGCGATCTGCTGGAGTCGTTGCGCGCGCTCGTCCGGGCTCAGGCTGAAGCTCTCAGCGATGTCATGTATTTCCTGCGTGATCGTTCCAAGAATCTCCTCGCTCCCGCCTACGGCGTGGTGGAACACGCCGATACGCCAGAGGCAACGTTCGTAAATGTCGGCGTCCACCGTTCCGGGCGTGACGAAGTTGACGATGGCTACCGTCTCGCTCGGTTGACCGTAGCGATCGATACGCCCGATGCGCTGCTCGATCCG
>JABMNB010000017.1 GCA_013205335.1 Rhodospirillales bacterium | reverse complement strand
CAGGCGCTGATCAAGCCCAAGGCCATCGTCGTCCTGAAGCAGCCGGGCGACGCGGGTGCGGCCCTCACCGAGGCGCTGATGGCGCATTGCAAGAAGACCCTGGCGCCGTACAAATATCCGCGCTGGGTCGAGTATGTGCCCGAGCTGCCCAAGACCGCGACCGGCAAGATTCAGCGCTTCAAGTTGCGTGGTTGAGCAAATGCCCCGTCGTCTCGACCGGGGCATCCAAGGTGCGAAGTGGAGACCTTCCCTCGACCGAATGCCGGCTTTTGGTGGAGAGAGGATCTCTCCGCTCCGCGCTACGCGCTCCGGTCGAGATGACGGAAGCTTTTGGCGCCGATTCAGTGGGTGACACTCCCCGGATTCGACCGTTCAAGGCAGCCGATCTCGATGCCTGCTACGCGATCTCGCTGGCGACGGGGCTGGCTGGCGGCAACGCCTCACACCTCTATCGTGATCCCAAGATGATGGGGCACATCTATGTGGCGCCCTATGCAACGCTCGAACCGGAGCTGACCTTTGTCGTCGAGGATGCCCTGGGCGTCGCGGGCTTCGTGGTTGGCGTCGTGAATACCGCCACCTGGGAAGAGCGGCTCGAGCGCGAGTGGTGGCCGGCGTTACGCCTGCGCTATCCAGACCCGAGCGACGTGGCGCCCGCGTCCCAGAGCGCCGACCAGCGGCGGGCCGCGATGATCCATCGTCCGTCGCGAACGCCCCCCGACGTGGTGGCGAACAATCCAGGCCATCTCCACATGAACCTGCTGCCGCGCGTGCAGCGGCGCGGTGTGGGATCGGCGCTGTTTGCGACCTGGCTCGAGGCGGCCCGGCAACGCGGTGCGGGCGCTCTCCATGTCGGCGTCAACCCCGCCAATACCGACGCCGTTCCGTTCTGGCGGAAGCTGGGCTTCGTGCCGCTCGCCCAGCTTGGCTTACCCCAGGAACGGACGCTCTGGATGGGCCGCAATAGCCAATAAGCCGTTGTTGGACCCTGCGTTTTCAGCTTTTATAGGCCCCAAGAGAAACAGGGAGCGACAGCTCATGAAGAACAAATTGTTTGGGACCGCAACAATTGCGACGGCGATGGCGTTCGGCCTGCCGGCGATGGCCCAGAGCCCGATCAAGGTCGGCTTCGTCAGCACCTTTTCCGGCCCGCAGGCCGCGATCGGCGAGGACATGCGGCGCTCGGTCGAACTCGCCAAGGAGCATCTCGGCGGCAAGATGGGCGGCAAGCCCTTCGAGATCTTCTACGAGGACGACCAGTTCAAGCCGGACGTCGGCAAGGCGCGCTCCGAGAAGCTCGTCCAGCAGGACAAGGTGAACTTCGTCGCGGGCTACATCTGGTCGAACGTACTTCTGGCCTCCTACAAGACCGTCGTCGACGAGAGCGACACGATCCTGATCTCCGCCAATGCCGGCCCTTCCCAGATCGCGGGCGAGCTCTGCAACAAGAACTTCTTCTCGACCTCGTGGCAGAACGACCAGACGCCGATGGCGATGGGCGAGTATCTCAACACCAAGGGCGTGAAGAGCCTCTATCTGGTCGGCCCCAACTACGCCGCCGGCAAGGATATGCTTGCGGGCGTCAAGCGCACCTACAAGGGCAAGATCGTCAGCGAGGACTATACCAAGTGGCCCGACCAGCTCGACTTCTCGGCCGAGCTGACCAAGATCGCCGCCGCCAAGCCGGACGGCATCTTCATCTTCTATCCCGGCGCGCACGGCGTTCAGTTCGTGAAGCAATGGGCGCAGTCGGGCCTCAACAAGACCGTGCCGCTCTACCAGGTGTTCTCGATCGACGCGATCACCCTGCCGCAGCAGGGCGACCTGGCGCTGGGCACCCTTGGCGCGCAGCAATGGGTCAACGACCTGCCGAACGAAGCCAACAAGAAGTACGTCGAGGACTTCAAGAAGAAGCACGGCGTCTATCCGTCCTATTACGGCGCGCAGAGCTATGACGCGATCATGCTGATGGCCTCCGCCGCCGAGGCGCTGAAGGGCGACCTGTCGAACAAGGACAAGGTCCGTGCCGAGATCAAGAAGGCCAACTTCAAATCGGTCCGCGGTGACTTCAAGTTCGGCAACAACAACTTCCCGATCGAGAACTTCTACATCCAGGAAGCCGTCAAGGATCCGCAGGGCATGATGACGGTGAAGACCATCGCCACCGCCTTGAAGAACGCGGTCGATCCCTTCGCCGAAAAGTGCCCGATGAAGTGAGGATCTCAATCGAAGCGATCGACGGGAGCGCGGCGACGCGCTCCCGTTTCGTTTGAGGAACGTATGGAATATCTGCTGCTCCAGATGCTGAACGGCGTGCAGCTCGGCCTGCTGATGTTCCTGCTCGCCGCCGGACTGACGTTGACCTTGGGCATCATGGATCTGGTCAACCTGGCGCACGGCTCGCTCTACATGATGGGCGCCTACATCGCCTGGACCCTGATCGGCGTCACCGACTCGTTCGTGCTGGGCGCCCTGCTGGCGTTGCCCGCGACCTTTCTTCTGGGCGTGGCCGTCGAGGCCGTGGTGATACGGCGGCTCTATGCGCGCGACCATCTCACCCAGGTGCTGGCGACCTTCGGCCTGATCCTGTTCTTCAACGAGCTGGTCCGCGCAGTCTGGGGACCGGCCGGCAAGAGCATTGCGGTGCCTGGTTTTCTGAACCGCACCATCGAGATTTTGCCGGGCGTGCCCTACCCCGCCTACCGCTTCGCCATCATCATAGTCGGCGCCGGCGTGGCGATCCTGCTGGCCTGGCTGGTGGCCCGCACCCGGCTCGGCATGGTGATTCGCGCCGGCGCCTCCAATCGGCGCATGATCGGCGCGCTGGGTGTCAACATAGAGCTGCTGTTCAGCCTGGTGTTCGGCCTGGGTGCCGTGTTCGCAGGCCTCGCCGGTCTGATGGCCGCGCCCATCGCCTCGGTGCGGATCGGTATGGGCGACGACATCCTGATCCTCGCCCTCGTCATCATCGTCATCGGCGGCATCGGCTCGATCAAGGGTGCCTTCATCGCCGCCATGGTCGTGGGCCAGATCGACATCGTGGGACGCGCCTTCCTGCCGGATCTCCTGAAGACCTTCATGAGCTCCAGCGCCGCCTCGAGCGCCGCGCCCGCCATCTCGCAGGTGCTGGTCTATGTGCTGATGGCCGCCGTGCTGGTGTGGCGACCGACCGGCCTGTTCGGACAACGCACATGATGGCGGCCCTCCGCACGCCACGTGGGCTCGCCACAGCACTGATCCTGCTGGTCCTGGCGATCCTGCCGCTGCTCACCCAGGCGTTCGACCAGCGCTATCTCCTGTCGATCGGCACGCGCATCGTCATTTGGTCGATCGCCGCGGTCAGCCTCAACATGATCCTCGGCTATGGCGGACTGGTGAGCTTCGGCCACGCGGTGTTCTTCGGCATCGGCGGCTACGCAGTCGGCATCCTGTCGGCCCACGGAGTGTCGAGCGGCTGGATTCAGTGGCCGGTGGCCCTGCTCGCCGCCACGGCGTGGGCCATCCTGATCGGCGCGCTGTCGCTGCGCACGCGCGGCCTCTACTTCATCATGATTACGCTCGCCTTCGCCCAGCTCGTTTATTACGTCGGCGGCGGACTCGAAGCCTACGGCGGCGACGATGGATTAAACATCAGCCGCAGCCGCTTCCCCGGCGTGATCGACCTGCGCGACAAGGCCAACTTCTACTGGCTCTGCTTCGCTCTGCTGTGCGCAACTTTGTGGTTCTGCAGCCGCTACGCCAATTCCCGCTTCGGCCTGGTGATCCGCGGCGCCAAATCGAACGAACTGCGCATGACCGCACTCGGCTTCCCGGTGTTCCGCTACCGGTTGGCCGCCTTCACCATCTCCGGCGCGTTCGGCGGTCTCGCCGGCATCCTGCTCGCCAACGAGGGGGCCTATGTCTCGCCCGCCATGATGTCGTGGATGAAGTCGGGCGACCTCATCGTCATCGTCGTGCTGGGTGGCATGGGCACGCTGTTCGGCCCCCTCTACGGCACCATCGCCTTTTTCGTGCTGGAGGAGGCGCTGCCGCCGCTCCTCAATCTCGCCCACAAGGGCTGGGGCGAATACTGGATGATCGTGTTCGGCCCGCTGCTCGTCCTGATCGCGCTCTACGCACGCGGCGGCATCGACTCGCTGCTGGGGCGCCGTCATGAGTGAGCGGGCCGTGACTGAGCCCCTGCTGCGCACCGAGCTTCTGGTGAAGCGTTATGGCGGCCTGCTGGCGACCGACAATGTGTCGATCGACGTCCGGCCGGGCGAAATCCATGCGCTGATCGGCCCGAACGGCGCGGGCAAGACGACCCTGGTCCACCAGCTCACCGGCGTCGTCGCACCGGACTCCGGCGCCATCCATTTCGCCGGCCGCGACGTCACCCGCCTGCCCACCCATGCGCGTGTGCGGCTGGGGCTTGGCCGCTCCTTCCAGATCACCTCGGTGCTGCGCGAGTTCACGGCGCTGGAGAACGTGGCGCTGGCCGTTCAGGGCCATGCCGGCCACTCCTTCCGCTTCCTGGCCGACGCCCGCCGCGACGAAAGCCTGCGAGGCCCTGCCCGCCACCTGCTCGACGAGGTCGGGCTGGGTGACCGCGCCGGCACCCTCGCCGCGTCTCTCAGCCATGGCGAGCAGCGACAGCTCGAGATCGCCATGGCGCTGGCCGGCGATCCCCGCCTGCTGCTGCTCGACGAGCCGATGGCCGGCATGGGCGCCGAGGAGAGCCAGCGCCTGATCGCATTCCTGCGGGCACTGAAGCAGAAGCGCGCCATGCTGCTGATCGAGCACGACATGGACGCCGTCTTCCAGCTCGCCGATCGCATCACCGTGCTGGTCTATGGCCGCGCCATCGCCAGCGGCACGCCCGACGAGATCCGCGCCAACGCCGACGTGCGCCAGGCCTATCTCGGCGAGGAGGCGGCCTGATGCTGCGGGTCCTGGAGCTCGACGCCTTCTACGGTCCCAGCCAGGCGCTGTTCGGCATGGAGTTGAGTATCGATGCCGGCCAGGTCGTAACCCTGATGGGCCGCAATGGCATGGGCAAGACCACGACCGTGCACACGATCATGGGCCTTATGCCGGCGCGCCGCGGCACGGTCGAGTTCGAGGGCGGCAGGGTCGACGGCCTGCCTGCGTTCCGCATCGCGCGGCTCGGCATCGGTCTCGTGCCCGAAGGACGGCAGATCTTTCCCAACCTGTCGGTGCGCGAGAATCTCGTGGCCGCCAGCGCCAACCGCACTTCCAGGCCAAGCCCGTGGACCATCACGCGCGTCTTCGAGTTCTTCCCGCGCCTGGCCGAGCGCCAGCGCAACATGGGCAACCAGCTTTCCGGTGGCGAGCAGCAGATGCTGGCGATCGGCCGCGCGCTGATGACCAACCCGAAGCTGCTGATCCTCGATGAGGCGACCGAAGGGCTGGCGCCACTGATCCGCCAGGAAATCTGGTCCTGCCTCGCCCAGTTGAAGGCCGAGGGCCAGGCGATCCTCGTCATCGACAAGAACGTGTCGGCCCTCATCCCGCTCGCCGACCGCCACCACATCGTCGAGAAGGGCCGCGTCGTGTGGGCCGGCTCGTCCCGGGACCTGGCCGGGGACAAGGACCTGCAGCACAGGTATCTTGGCGTCTGATCCTGCGGAGTTGCCGATGCGTCTGCTTGCCGTTGCCTCGTTGCTCTTTCTCGTCGCCGCCGGGCCCCTTGCCGCCCAAGGCTCCGTCAACGTCTATAACTGGTCGGACTACATCGCCGAAGACCAGGTCAAGGACTTCGCCAGGGACACCGGCATCAAGGTCAACTACACGACCTACGATTCCAACGAGATCCTCGACGCCAAGCTGCGCACCGGCAGGTCGGGCTACGATATCGTCGTGCCGACGGCCTCGCCCTTCTTCGTGCGTCAGCTCCAGGCCAACATCTTCCTGCCCCTCGACAAGGCGAAGCTGAAGAACTGGAAGAACCTCGATCCCGAGATCATGACGGCGCTGGCCAAGTACGATCCCGGCAACGCCCATGCCGTACCGTGGATGTGGGGCACGACGGGCATCGGCTACAACGTTGCCGAGATCAGGAAGCGCCTGCCCGACGCGCCGGTCGATTCGCTGCGCATGATCTTCGATCCGGCCGTCGTCTCGAAGTTCCAGGATTGCGGCGTCATGCTGCTCGACAGCGCCACCGACGTGCTGCCGGCCGCGCTGAAGTATCTCGGCCTCGATCCCGACTCGAAGAAGACGGAGGATCTCGCCAAGGCGGCCGACGTGGTGAAGGCGATACGACCCTACGTCCGCAAGTTCCATTCGTCGGAGTACATCAACGCGCTGGCCGGCGGGAACATCTGTCTGGCCTTCGGCTATTCCGGCGACATCTTCCAGGCGCGCGACCGCGGCGCCAAGGCCGCCAGCAAGGTCGACATCGAGTACGCGATCCCGAAGCAAGGCTCGCTGCTCTGGATCGATGTGGTCGCCATCCCCAAGGACGCGCCCAACCAGGCCAATGCCTACCGCTTCCTCGACTTCATGCTCGAAGCCAAGGTTGCCGCCGCATCGAGCGAACTCACGGGTTACGCCAACGGCAACAAGGCCGCCTTCGCACTTCTCCCGAAGGACATTTCAGAGAACCCGCTGATCTATCCGCCGCCCGACGTGCGCGCCAGGTTCTACACCATCACCGCCGGAACGCCGGAGCAGACGCGCGAACGCACGCGGCTGTGGACCACGGTGAAGACGGGTCGTTGAGTTGAACGCTGAGCCGAACGCAGGGCCGATCATCCGCATCGAAGGACTGACAAAGCGCTTCGGGCCGATCGTCGCCGTCGACCGCGTCGACCTCGAGATCGCGCGCGGCGAGCTGTTCGCGTTGCTGGGCGGCTCGGGGTGCGGCAAGACCACCTTGCTGCGCATGCTGGCGGGCTTCGAGACGCCCGACGAAGGACGGCTGTTCATCGACGGACAGGACATGACCGACGTGCCGCCCTACCGGCGGCCGGTCAACATGATGTTTCAGTCCTACGCCCTCTTCCCGCACATGGATGTGGCGGCGAACGTGGGCTACGGGCTACGCCGCGACGGGGTGAAGGCGGCCGAGATCGCCCAGAGGGTCGCGGAGATCCTGAAGCTGGTGCATCTCGAGGATCATGCGAAGCGCCGGCCCTCGCAGCTTTCCGGCGGCCAGCGCCAGAGGGTGGCCCTGGCGCGGGCGCTGGTGAAGCGCCCCAAGCTGCTGCTGCTCGACGAGCCGCTGGCCGCGCTCGACCGCAAGCTGCGCGAGGGCACGCGTTTCGAAATGGTGCGCCTGCAGGAGCAGCTCGGGCTCACTTTCGTCATGGTCACTCACGACCAGGAAGAGGCCATGTCCATGGCGACGCGGCTCGCCGTGATGAACGCCGGCCGCATCGCCCAGATCGGCACGCCGCACGAGGTCTATGAGCATCCGGCTTCGCGCTTCGTGGCCGACTTCATCGGCATCGCCAACATCCTCGACGCACCCGCCGGCGGCTGGATCGCGCTGCGGCCGGAGAAGATCACGCTGTCGGACACACGGCCCGACCTCGCTCACGCCGTCGCCGGCCGGATCGTCGACGTGGCCTACGAAGGCGACCGCTCGCTTTATCGCGTCGAGACCCAGGGCAACGGCATCATGACCGTGTCGACCACCAATACCAGCCGCAGCGCCGGCGAGGCTTTCGCGCGCGGCCAGACCGTCTGGCTGGGCTGGGCCGACGAGGCCGGCCAGAGGCTGGAGGCCTAGAGCGTTTGTGGGCGAGATTGAATCGAGCCGAGCATTCCAACACCGACCTCACCCTGAGGAGCATCGCGCAGCGATGCGTCTCGTCGCGCGGAGTAACCTCCGCGCTGGGGTGGGAACGCGCACCTTGCCTGTTGCCCATCCTTCGAGACGCGCCGTGGAGTTTACCCCGAGGTACTCGAGGGGCGGCGCTCCTCAGGAT
>JABMNB010000016.1 GCA_013205335.1 Rhodospirillales bacterium | reverse complement strand
GATCTCGCCCGGTGGGTCGAACATGCCGAACAGAAGGATGCTCTCGCCCTGGAAGGCCGAGGTGATCGACACCCGTGCGCGCGATAGGTCGACGATGAGGTCGGGCGTCGTAGGCTCGGTCGGCACGGACGGTGGCACGCCGGTGTCGGGCGCCCCGCCAAGGCTCGGTCCCGGCAGGCCGCCTGGCGTCGGCTCGAGGCGCGGACCCTGCGCCCCTCCAGCGGTCGCCCAGAACAGGATCGCCAGACAGGCGGCGAGCCCCGGCAAGCGCCTCACGGCAGCACCTCGCGGTTACCCAGGGAATAGAGTGAACTCGGGGTGCGCAGCAGTTCCGTAAGGAGTTCTCCCGCCACCGCCAGGATCAGCACCGACATCAGCGCGCGCAGCACCACACCCGGCAGCTTGGCGGCGAGCCGCGCGCCGATCGGCGCGCCGACGACGCCACCCAGGATCAGGAGCAGCGCCAGAACGACGTCGACGGTGCCGTTGGTCGCGGCCTGCAGGAAAGTGACGTTGGCCGCCACGAACAGGATCTGGAAGTTCGACGTGCCGATCACCACCGCCGTCGGCATGCCGAGCAGGTAGATCATCGCCGGCACCAGCACGAAGCCGCCACCCACGCCCAGGATCGCCGACAGCACCCCGATGATGACGCCCAGTCCGAGGGGCAGCAGGGCGCTGATGTAGAGCTTGGACTTGTAGAAGCGCAGTTTCAGCGGCAGCCGGTGCACGAGATAGTGGCTGTGGAGCTTGCCGCGCGGCCCTTCGGGATTGCGCCGGCGCTTGAAATAAGTGCTCAGGCTCTCAGCCAGCATCAGCAGGCCGATCGTCGACAGCATCACGACATAGAGCACCGCAATGACGAAATCGATCTGGCCGATGCGCTTCAGGTAGGTGAACAGCCAGACGCCGGCCGACGACCCCAGCATGCCGCCCGCCAGCAGGACCAGCCCCATGCGGAGATCGACGTTGCCGCGTCGCCACTGCACCTGCAGCGAGGAGATCGAGTTGGAGACCACCTGGTTGGCCTGGCTGGCGACGGCGACCGCCGGCGGGATGCCGACGAAGATCAGGAGCGGGGTGGCCAAAAACCCGCCGCCGACGCCGAACATGCCCGACAGAAGTCCGGCGGCAGCGCCCAGGCCGAGCAGGATGAACACGTTCATCGACTGCTCGGCGATGGGCAGATAAATCTCCACGCGGGCGCCTACTTCAGAAGGATGTTGGTGATCTCGCGCAACTGCGTGCGGGCACGCAGCAGGTAGAACCCCTGCGCGAGCAGGTGGTTGGGAAACAGCAGCGCATCAGGATAACCGTTCCAGACGATCCATGGGTCGAGCTGGGCGGCGATGCGGAAGGTTTCGACAGTGCCGTTCCAGGCATTGGTGAGTTCGCGGTCGCGGATCACGTTCTGGAAATCAGCCCCGAGGTCCCGCAGCAGCAGGTAGTAGGCATAGAGGCGGCCCTTGTTGAAATAGAAGATGTCGTCGCACTTGGAGTCGAAAAGGTCGCCGGCCTTCTCGATGACGTGCTGGTCGATCACCGCCGAGTCCGAGCCGATGTCGTTCGCGATGCGGTCGAGAAGCGCCTGCAGATTGTCGGCACGCCGCTCGAACACCGCCTGCCCGCTGGCCAGCCGCTTGTTGTAGGCCACGAGCTTGTCGCGGCCGGCACGATATTTCTGCGCCGAGGTCGCGGAGGGCAGAAGCGAGACGCTGGGCTGCCACAGCCAGATGCTGGGCTGCTCGTTCAGGAAGCCGCGCGCCTGCTCGAGGTCGCGATCGGTCTGGCTCGATCCGCGCGTGCGCCCGACCTGATCCATCAGCTCCGTGCTGAAGCGGCCCAGCGCCGACATGATGCCACGCTGAAAGTTCGGCATATTGTCGAGCAGGCCCGACGGCATGAAGAACGGCATCATCGGCGTCCAGGTGTGGACATCGACCTCTCGGGTGACCAGATCGGCCGCGGTGGCAACCGCTCGGCTCTCGCCGGAGGTGACCGCACCCGCCCTGAACTGCGGATCGTCGTCGATATCCTGAGTCACCAGCGCGCCGACAGGATAGTAGAGGACGACCAGCAGCAACAGGATGCGCCATGTCCAAGTCCACATCTTGCGGCTACCCGACGACGGGCCGGCTGTCGATCGACTCGGGCGCCACGTCCGCACGCGGTCCCAGGTCCGCCGCCACCTGGAGGGCGTGGCCGACGATGGCGCGGTGTAGTCCGGTTCGAATGTCATGGCACATCTTATCATTCGCCTCGTGACGAAACAGGGGCGCGGACTGCTAGACTGCACCGAATATTCCTAATGGAGTGGGTGGAATGGCTCTCGATCCGGAATCCCAGCGACTGATCGACCTGATGGCGGCCGCGAACCGCCCCGGCTGGAACACGCTCAGCCCTCAAGCCGCGCGCGACCTCTATCTCTCTCTGCGCCCCGGCGCGCAGGGCCCTCGCCCGGCCGACGTGACGGTCGTGGATCGCACGATCCCCGGCCCGGCCGGCGAATTGCCCGTCCGCATCTATCGCCCGGCATCGGCTTCAGACGCAAAACTGCCGGCACTGGTCTATGCGCATGGCGGCGGCTGGGTGTTCGGCAATCTCGACAGCCACGACGTGCTCTGCGCCCAGCTCGCCATCGAGGCCGGCATAGCGGTGTTCCATGTCGACTACAGACTGGCACCCGAGGCCCGCTTCCCCGGCGCCTTCGACGATGTCGCCGCAGCGCTGAAATGGGTCGCCGCGAACGGCCCCTCGGTCGGCATCGACCCGACGCGCCTCGCCATCGGCGGCGACAGCGCCGGCGGCAATCTCGCCGCCGCGGTGGCGATCTGGGCGCGCGACAACGGGGGACCGAAGCTCCTGATGCAGCTTCTCGCCTATCCGGTGACCGATGCCGTGGCCCGGACGGAGTCCTACCGGCGCTACGACGACGGCTATGGGCTGAACGCCATCACCATGGAGTGGTTCTTCGACCACTACACGCCGGACAAGACGAGCCGTGGCGACTGGCGCGTCTCGCCGCTGCGCGCTGCCTCGCTGGCCGGTCTGCCGCCGGCTCTCGTGGTCACCGCCGGCTACGATCCGCTGCGCGACGAGGGCCGCGCCTATGCCTGGCGCCTGCAGCAGGAGGGTACGCAGGCCGACCTGGTAGAATTCGGCGGCATGCTGCACGGCTTCCTGAGCTCGCCGATGCTGCTGCACGGTGCACGGCGCGGCACGACGCTTTGCGCCGCGGCTCTGCGCGAGGCGCTGGTGCTGCGCGCCCAGTGACCGCCGCCGCTCGCGGCGCCGCGCCGGTCGGCATGGCGCTGCCGGGGCTGGTGATCGCCGTCTGCATGATCGGCGACACTCTGCTCTATGCCGTGCTGCCTCTCTACCATGAGGAGTTCGGCCTCTCGCTGGCGATGGTCGGGCTGCTGCTGTCGCTCAACCGCTGGATTCGCCTCGTCGCCAATTCCGGTGTCGCCCATCTCGGCGAACGCATTGGCCCGCACGCACTGATGATCGCAGCCGCCCTGGGCTCGGCCGTCTCGACGACCGTCTATGGCCTGATCGACAATCCGACGGCGCAGATCCTGGCGCGCATCCTCTGGGGTATCTCCTATGCCTCACTCAATCTCGCAACGCTCGCCTATGCCGTGAGCGACCGGGCCAATGCCGGCAAGCGGGTCGGCGCCAGCCGCGCCGCCATCGGCCTCGTTCAGGCCCTCTCACTGGTCGGCGGTGCCTGGATCGTGCTGGAGGTTGGCGCACGTTCGGTATTCCTGATCTACGGCGCGCTGACGCTGGTCGCGCTCGGCGCCGCGGTCCTTCTGCCGCGCCTGCCTCCCGAACCGGTCGCGAAGAAGGGTTTCAAGCTACCGATCCCCCATCGCCTCGAAATCTGGGGCTTCGTCATGGGTTTCTCGGGCGACGGCGTCTTCCTGCTGACGCTCGCGTTCCTGATGAAAGACTCGATCACGTCCGTCGCCGCCGTGATGGCGACCGCGATGTTGCTGGCACTGCGCTGGCTGGTCGAGGTCATGACAGGGCCACTGGGCGGCTGGATCGGCGACCGTTTCGGCGCGCGGCGCATCGCCATCGCGAACGCAGCCCTGCTGGTCGCAGGCTTCGTCCTCATCGCGGCCGACCACGAACTGCTGGGCGCGCTGATGATCGTGATGACCCGCGGCATGTTCAACACCCTGATCCCCGTCCTGGTGATCGAGCGCGGCCATGGAACGGTCCTCTCCAGTCAGGCGAGCTACTCGACCTGGCGCGACTTCGGCGCCGCCGTCGGGCCGCTCAGCGCTCCCTGGCTCTTCCTCAACGTCCCCCAGGCGCCGCTCTATGCCGCCATGGCGCTGGCTCTCGGCCTCAGCGGCTACTTCTGTCTCGTGAGGCGCTGAAGGTCTCGATTCATCGCCAATGTACTTGCGTAAGGAAATAAATCGGCCCGTGCATGGCCAATGCCCAACCCTTGCTTTTCCGCCACCCTGAACCTGCTCCGCGCCAGCGCGCGCCTCGAAGAGCGCTTTGCTGGCGAGCTCGGCTCCGTACATGGGCTCGCGCTCAAGGAGCTGTTGCTGCTGATGCACCTCGAACGAGCGTCCCTGAAGCGGCTGAGCCGCATCGACCTCGCCAAGCGACTGCACGTCAGCCCCTCGACCGTGACCCGCATGACCAATCCGCTCGAGAAGCTGGGTTGCGTGGGCCGCGAAGCCGATCCACGTGACGCCCGCCTCGCCTATGTGGTTCTGACGGAGGCCGGCCAGCGCCTGGTCGGCGATGCCCGGGCGACATTCGAACGCATGGCGGCCGACCTGTTCCGCGACCGCTGGACCACGGCCGAGATCGCCACACTGGCCGACCTGCTGGGCCGCCTCACCGCCGGCCAGCCGGGAGACCTCACATGATCCACCTGATCTGCGGCTCGACCGGCGCCGACAAGACGACCTACGCCAACCGGCTGCGTCAGCAACTCGGCGCGTTGCACCTGTCGATCGACGACTGGATGGTGACTTTGTTCGCGCCGGACAATCCCTCGCAGGTGAGCTGGCCATGGATCGAGGAGCGTGTGCTGCGCTGTGAGCGTCAGATCCTGGCAACGGCCCTCGATCTCGGCCTTCAGCAGGCCGACCAACGTCGTCGCGTCGCCGGACGGGTCGCGGCGGCCGGCGTCGGTGTGCGCCTGCATTTCCTCGACATCGATGCCTCCGAGCGCTGGCGCCGCGTCGAGGCGCGCAACGAGCAGAAGGGCGATACGTTCCGCATGAAGGTCACGCGCCCGATGTTCGACTTCATCGAAACGATCTGGCAGCCGCCGACACCGGAAGAAATGTCGGCCTTCGACGGCGTGCGGATCGCGCCTCAGTAAACCGTCAGCCCTTTACCGTCTTTTCGGCAAGCCACGTCTTGATCAAAGATTGATAGGGCACATCGCGCTTGTTAGCGGCCACTTTGATCTGATCGAGAAGCGTCACTGGCAATCGCAGGGAGATCGACGTTGTCGAGGGCTTGAGATTCGGCAGGCGAACGCGCTCTGCTTTGCTCCAGTCGACAAGATCACTGGAATCGTGCGCTTCCCAGAAGCGGCGCTCCTCGGTTTCGGTACGAAACTTCGGGATCAACTTAGCTGTCTTGCTCATAGCGTACCCGTTCCTTGCGATGCATCGCTCGCGCCGAAATCACCCTGATCAATCTGCCATTGTCGCGAAGCGTGAAAGTCACATGAAGCAGCCGCCCGTCGTCGGTTCGACCCAAGGCATGCAGTCTCAGTTCATGGATGCTGTGCCGAACATCCTCGACGACCAGCAACGGATCATTGAAGAAAATATGTTCCGCTTCACCTTGGCCAACAGCATGCTTTTCAGCGCTCTTGCGGCGATTTCCCTCATCCCAATCGAAACCTTCGATCTTTGCGAGATCAATCAATGTATATTACCATAATATACAAAAAACAATGCTGGGCAAGATTTCGGCATAGCGGCTAGCGGCTAGCGGAACACGTCCTTGCGGTGACGGACCTCGGCGAAGACAGAGACCGGGTCGGCGCCGGCGAGGCCGACCGCCGCCTGGACCGCCGGCACGTCGGCGCGCAGGAACGGGTTGGTGGCCTTCTCCTCCCCGAGCAACGACGGCACGGTGGCCTCCCCCCTGGCGCGCGCCGCGTCGATTGCAGCCGAGCGCGCCTTGAGCTGCTGATTGCCGGTCTCGACGGTGAGTGCAAAGCGGGCGTTCGACTGGGTGTATTCGTGGGCGCAGTAGACGCGCATGTCGTCGGGCAGCGCACGCAGGCGGCTGAGCGACGTCCAGAATTGCTGGGGCGTGCCCTCGAACATGCGACCGCAACCCAGCGCGAACAGCGTGTCGCCACAGAACAGCGCCTTCTGCTCGCGGAAGGCGTAGGCGATGTGGCCACTCGTGTGGCCCGGCACGAAGAAGATTTCGGCTTCGGCCTCACCGAACCGATAGCGGTCGCCGTCGTCGACCTCGACGTCGATACCGGGGATCCGGCCACGGTCCTGGCGCAGGCCGACGATGGTGCAGCCGGTCGCCTTCTTGATCTCGAGGTTGCCGCCGACGTGGTCGCCGTGGTGGTGGGTGTTCAGGATATGGGTGATCTTCCAGCGGCGCTTCTCGGCCTCCGCGAGGATCGGAGCGGCCACCGCGGGGTCGACGACGCCTACGGCCCCGCTCTGGGGTTCCCGCATCAACCACACGTAATTGTCGTTCAGGACCGGGATACGGACGATGTCTAGCGTTGTGCTCATGATGCAACGCTAGCAGAGCTGGCTTGCGCGGGCCATGGCCCGGCCGCTCTGCTTTCTGCTACAATAAGGGTATGTGGAGCGACGTCCTTGACCTTGAGGAGTTCTACGGCAGCACGCTCGGTCAGATGACCACGCGGCTGCTGCGTACCCGCCTGCGTGAAGTCTGGCCCAACGTGCGGGGCGAGACCGTGCTCGGGCTGGGCTACGCACAGCCGCTGCTGCGCCCCTTCATGGAAGAAGCCGGCCGCACGCTTGCGTTCATGCCCGCCCAGCAGGGCGTGACGCGCTGGCCGCGCGAAGGCCGCAACCTCTCGACCCTGGTCGACGAGCTCGACCTGCCACTCCCCGACCGCTCGGTCGACCGCGTCGTACTGGTCCATGCCATCGAATGCACCGAGCAACTTCGCCCGATGCTGCGCGAGATCTGGCGCGTGATGGCCGATGGCGGCCGCATGGTCGTCGTGGCGCCGACGCGCACCGGCTTCTGGTCGCAGATCGACCGCTCGCCCTTCTATCAGGGCCATCCCTATTCGACCGGCCAGCTCAACGCGCTGCTGCGGGCCAACATGTTCGCGCCACTGCGCCAGACGCGTGCGCTCTACATGCCGCCGACCCGCTCGCGGCTCGCGATGCGCATGGCGCCGACCATCGAGCGGTTCGGCCAGCGTTGGCTCGGCAGGTTCGGCGGCGTCAACGTCATCGAATCGGGCAAGCAGCTCTACGCCGGCATCGCCGAGCGCAGTCAGCCGCAAGCGGTCGCCGTCCGGCCCAAGCTTCGGGTCGCCAGTTCGCGCGACACGCCCCAGGTCGTGGGGGCCGCGCGCAACGCCGAGGACGGCGAAAAACCCGCCTCCTGATTCACGGCCCCTTCCGATCTCTTGGAAACAACGACATGGCATTTTCTCCGCGCGTGATCGCGCTGCTGGGTTTTGGCGAGGCCGGTTCGGCCATCGCGCGCGGTCTCGCCGCTGAGGGCGGCTGGCGCGGTCCTTCCAGACCGGGCGACAATGCTCCGCGCCGCCTCATCGCCATCGACACAGCACTCGACAAGGACGCCCGCGGTACTGCGCTTGGTACGACCGCGCGCGGGCTCGAAATAGCGATCGCCGACAGCTACACCGAGGCGCTGGGCGAAGCCGATCTCGTGATCTGCGCCGTACAGGGCGAGCATGCGCTCTCGGCCGCACGGTCCGCTGCGCCGCTCCTGAAGAAGGGCGCGCACTATCTCGATCTCTGCACCGTCACCGGCAAGATGTCGGACGAGGATCGCGCCGAGATCGAGGGGGGCGCCGGACGCTATGTCGACATTGCCGTCATGGGCGGCTTCTTCAAGCAGGGCATCAAGGCGCCGATGCTGGTCGCCGGCGAAGACGCCGCCGAGGCCGTGACCTGGATGAACGCCAACGGGTTCGTCGCCACACTGTTGGGACCGAAGCCCGGCAGCGCCTCGTCGGTGAAGATGCTGCGCAGCACGCTGGTCAAGGGCATCGAGGCCCTGGGGGTCGAAGCGCTGGTCGCCGCGCAGCGCCAGGGCATTCTAGACGAAGTGCTGGGTTGCCTGGGCGATGCGGACTCGATGGGCCTCAGTGGCTTCATCACCATGCTGGTGCAAACGCATGTCGTGCATGCGCATCGCCGCTGGGAGGAGATGGGCCTGGTCGCCCAGACCCTGCGCGAGACCGGCGTCGATCCACTGATGACCGAAGCGATCGAGAAGAGCCATCGCCGCACGGTCGACGCCCATATCGCGCCGGCCGACGGCCAGGTGCCGAGCCTAGAGGACGCACTCACGATCCTCTCGGAGAGGGTGATCCGTGGGCACTGAGCTCAAGACGGGGGAAGTCTTCGACCGGCTGGTGACGCTCCTCACCGAGGCCAAGGCAAAGTTCCGAGTCATCGAGCACGAGGCCGAGGGCAAGTCCGCCGAGATCAGCGTCATTCGCGGCAACCGTCCCGACCAGGCCGCCAAGGCCATGGTGCTGGACGTGCGCGGCGGTGGCGGCGGACGGCGCCATGTACTCGCCATCCTGCCGGGCAGCCGCAAGCTCGATTTCGCCGCGGTCGCCACACTCTTCGAGGCGCGCAAGTGCGGCTTCGCTTCGCCAGAGACGGCGCAGGAATTGACCGGCTGCGTCATGGGCGCGGTGCCGCCCTTCGCGCTGGCTCCCGCGCTCTCGATCGTGGTCGAGGAAGACCTGCTGGCCAATGAGACGCTGTTCTTCAACGCCGGCCGGCTCGACCGCTCGATGGAACTCGACACAAAGGACTGGCTGGCGATCGCCAGGCCGCGCCTCGCCCGGATCGCCGTCCGTGACTGACACCTGGCGCTTCGGCCCGGTGGCCGAGGCCGACTTCGAACCACTGCTGGCGCTGCGGACCGATGTCATGCGCGAGCAGCTCGAACGGGTCGGCCGCTACACGCCCGAGCGATCGCGCCTCATGTTCCGTGGCCATTTCGATGAACCCGGCACGCGACTGATCCTTCACGACGGCGTCCGCGTGGGCTGCGTCGGCTTTCGCAAGCACGATCACGAAATCCGCATCGACTCCTTCTATCTGGAGCGCCGCTTGCACGGGTCCGGCCTCGGCACGACTATCCTGAAGGCTCTCCTGGCCGAAGCCGACAAGGCCGGCCTGACCGTGCGTCTCGAAGTGCTCAATG
>JABMNB010000144.1 GCA_013205335.1 Rhodospirillales bacterium | reverse complement strand
GTTGATCTCGTCGGCCAGCAACAGATGGGCGAAGATCGGTCCGCGCCTAAACTCGAAGCGGCCTTCGCGCTGATCGTAGATCGAGCTGCCGGTGATGTCGCCCGGCAGCAGATCCGGCGTGAACTGGATACGACTGAACCGAAGTTCCAGTGCCTGGCTGAACAGCCGCGCGATCAGCGTCTTGGCCAGACCCGGATAATCCTCGATGAGGATATGCCCATTGGCCAGGACCCCCGCCATTATTTGGCGCAGGACGCGCTCCTTCCCCACGACGATCGCCGAGAGCGTCGTGAGAACGCCCTGGCATCGTTCCTTGACCTCGGCGATCTTCATCGCTCGTCTCCAATGCGTCGCACGATGTCCGCGATCATCGGCAGCGACGGCCCGCGCCGAAGCCACCGACGTCCGTGTGGTTCCTGCAGGAGCCCTCGACGGCCGCGCTCCTCGCCCAGCCGGACGAGCCTGGGCCACAACGACTCCTTGAAGTAGCGCGGGCTGGCGACGCCGCGTTGCACGCTCTCCTTCAGCCGCACGACCATGGGCGCGATCCTGACCTCGGCGGGTCGCCCGCGGCGTGCCTCGTCGAAGGCCGATTGCTGCGTGCCTTCGAGTTGCTGTCGCATATGGTTGTAGGCGTGGATAAGCACGACGGCCACGAACGCCGCTACCGCGAGCCGCACGACGGCCGGCCGGTCATCGGCGTCGACGACCGCATAGACCGACGTCGCGATCAGACCCAGGACGATGACGAGCACCAGGTAGCGCCCCAGCAATCCGATCCACACGCGCTTACGATGCCGGGACATGACGCTCTTCTTCATCGAGGGCCGCCTTGACCGCCACCAGGGCCTGCCAGGCCCTCTCGCGATGTTCGGGACCCAGTTCGTGCCGACTGAAACGGGCGATCTCGAACAGGCCCGTCAACGCGCGCACGTCAGCATCTGGCAGCCGCGGATGTTTCAGAGCCGTCCGCATGAACTCCAGGACGGTTTGCCAGGGCGGGCGGCGGACGTCGGCGGTGGCGAGGACTCTCTCGAAGCGGTCGTAGCATCGGATGATGGCGAGGCGGGCATCGGACAGGTGCCGCAGGTCGTCCAAGCTCTCCTCGACCGCCACGTGGAGGGCAGGACCGTCAAAGGGCGACGGCGCATGCTGGCCCCGCTGGGGCAGGAAGGCAAGGCAGAGCCACGCCATGACGCCGAACGCGATCAGGGCAAGTGCCAGCAGGAGCATTTGCATGAGTCCCCCTATCAGTCCGGACACGACGGCCGGTGGCTGTTGGGCTTCGGGTACCGTGACCGCTACGGACAGGCCACTCAGCGCCGCCAGCCGCTGCCCGAAATCGTCGATATTGATGCCCAGATGCTCCCTCAGACCGACCATGAGCAGGATCGCCGCGAGCAGCAGGACTTGCGCCGTTGCCGCCCGCTTTCTGGCCTCTTGCAACTCGCGTCGCGGTCGCACGGCAGGAGCAAGCAGCAAGGCGATGAACAGCGTCGCCAGGCACGCCAGCACGATAAACGGAATCCCGAGCCAGGCCGGAAGTTCGAGCACGAGCCTGCCCGGCAGGCCTTCGACAGCGGTTACCGTTGGCGTCATCCCTGCAACTGCGAAAAGCAGGCCGACCAGGGACGCGGCGCCCAGCGCCGCCTTTCGTCGCAAACTCATGGGGCCAGCTTGTCCTTTATGCTCCGGTGGCTCAAGCGCCGCGCGAGCAAAACTGCGGACGACGGGCTCTACGCATCGGGCAGTTGATCGTGCAGTTGCAGGAGCTTCGCTGGCAGAAGATCTCGACGACGGTGTCAACGCGACCTGTGCTTACTCAAAACTCCAAAAGGCCGAGAAAGCATAGAGTTTTCGGCGACGCAGTCATACCGTCATCGGCATGCTCCCGCTTCTGTCCGCCCTCGGTTTCCTGCTCTCGTTCCGGGTTCGTAGTCGCCTCACCCTGGAGCTCGAACTCGCCGCCCTGCGGCATCAGGTGACCGTCCTGCGCCGGCAACGCCCTGGCCCTGCACCATCGCTAAGAGCCTCGCGCGGCCTGAACTGTTTGCGGTGACCGAGCCCCACCGCCGTTGCATCGCCGGACGTCGTCGCGGTCCGCAATTGCATCACTCGGTTGCTGGCGCACCCAGATACCATGCAGGGAGGCTCCGTCGCATGAGAACGGCGCTCTCTTCAATCACCGAACATCGGCAACCACGATCTTCATCGGAACACCGATCCCATGGCCGAATCGCTTTTTGAGCAAGGACAGGGGGACTATCGCCGAAACCAGTTCGTCCCCTACACTGGGCCCGGGGGAGACAATCAGATGGCAATCAATAAGAAGCCCGCTACCGGGAAGAAGCCCGCTAC
>JABMNB010000143.1 GCA_013205335.1 Rhodospirillales bacterium | reverse complement strand
CTGCGCGATGCTCCTCAGGGTGAGGTTTTAGGGGCTGTTCATAGCCTCTTGTTTTTGCTGCATTCATTTCGAGTCAGACCCTGAGGAGCGCCGCCCCTCGAGTACCTCGGGGTAAACTCCACGGCGCGTCTCGAAAGATGGGCAACACACGGCTTGTCTATAGCGACCCTTCGAGACGCGGCCTGCGGCCGCTCCTCAGGGTGAGGTCGCGTGTGTTGGAGCATTTGTATGTCGCTCATCATATGATATGATGATCGTCATATCATGACCATCAGCGCCACCCGAAAGGCCGCCATCCGGGCCGAGATCGTCGAGCATGCCGCCCGGCTGTTCCGGCTGCGCGGCCATGCCGGCACCAACATCGACGACATCATGCTGGCCGCCGGCCTGACGCGCGGCGCCTTCTATGCGCATTTCACCTCGAAGGAGGCCCTGTTCGCCGAGATCGTACGGATGGGGCACGGGCTGCTGCCGAAGTTGCGCGCCGGCAACAGGACCGAACCCGTTCTGGACGAGTATCTCGATCGCGAGGCGCTCGCCGCCACCGCACAGGGCTGTGCGCTGGCCTCCCTCGCCGGCGACGTGGCGCGGGCGCCGCTGGCGGCAAGACTGGCTTATGCGAACGTGCTCCACGCGGTGATCGCCGAGCTGGCGCGCGGAAAGCGCAGCACGCTCGATGCCGATGCGACGGCCGTGGCGATCCTCGCGGTCGGCGCCATCATCCTGGCGCGGGCGGCGGGCGACACACGGCTGAGCGACTGGCTGCTGCGCTGCGCCCGCCGCACCGCGCGGACACTGATGAAACCGAAGCCGAAGCCGAAGCCGAAGCCGAAGCCGAAGAAGAAAGCGCCTAAGCGGCGAGCTTCGCCAGTGAAGAAACGATCGACGTCACCCCCGAAAGCCGCTGGCGCTCGTCCTTCCAGACACGCTGCACGATCACGCGGTGGTCGGGCCTGAGCTTGACCAGTGGCGCGTTCTTCTGGATCCAGCCGATCAGGCGCTCGGGCTTCTCGAACTTGTTGTCGTGGAAGCTGAAGACCACCGCCTTCTCGCCGGCGTCGATCTTCTCGACCTGGGCGGCGCGGCACAGCAGCTTCAGTGCCACGGTGTTCAACAGGAACTCCGCCTCCACCGGCATGCGGCCGAAGCGGTCGACCAGCTCGGCGGCGAAGGAATCGATCTCGGCCTGGCTGGTGAGCCCGCCCAGCCTCCGATAGAGACCCATGCGCACCGACAGGTCCGCGACATATTCCTCGGGGATCAGCACCGGGATGCCGAGGTTGATCTGCGGCGACCATTCCGACTTCTCGGCTTCGTGCGACCGCCCGCGCGCCGCCGCCACCGCCTCCTCGAGGAGCTGCTGGTAGAGCTCGATGCCGACCTCGCGGATGTGACCCGACTGCTCGTCGCCCAGCAGGTTGCCGGCGCCGCGGATGTCGAGGTCGTGGCTGGCGAGCTGGAAGCCCGCGCCCAGCGTGTCGAGCGTCTGCATGACCTCGAGACGCTTGGCCGCCGCCTCGTTCAGCGCCTTGCCCGGCGGCACGGTGAGATAGGCATAGGCCCGCGTCTTGCCGCGGCCGACACGGCCGCGCAGCTGGTAGAGCTGGGCCAGGCCGAACATGTCGGCGCGATGGATGATCATCGTGTTGGCGTTGCGGATGTCGAGACCGCTTTCGACGATGTTGGTCGACAGCAGCACGTCGAACTTGCCCTCGACGAAATCCTGCATCGTGTTCTCGATGGCGGTCGGGGCCATCCGCCCGTGCGCCATGCCGAGCCGCATCTCCGGCACCAGCTCGCGCAGCTCGACCGCCACTTCCGCCAGGTCCTCGATGCGCGGACAGACATAGAAGGTCTGACCACCGCGGAACTGCTCGCGCAGCAGCGCTTCGCGGATGGTCACGCTGTCGAACGGCGTGATGAAGGTGCGCACGGCCAGGCGATCGACCGGCGGCGTGGCGATCAGGCTCATGTCGCGCACGCCGGTCAGGGCCAGCTGCAGGGTGCGCGGGATCGGCGTGGCGGTGAGCGTCAGCACGTGGACGTCGGTGCGGATTTCCTTCAGCCGCTCCTTGTGGCCGACGCCGAAATGCTGCTCCTCGTCGACGATCAGCAGGCCGAGATCCTTGAACTCGATGCTCTTGGCCAGCAGCGCGTGCGTGCCGCACACGATGTTGACCGTGCCGTCCTTCAGACCTTCCTTGGTGGCCTTGGCCTCCTTGGCCGTGACGAGGCGGGACAGGCGACCGATGTTCACCGGCAGGCCCTGGAAGCGCTCGACGAAGGTGCGATGGTGCTGGCGGGCCAGCAGGGTCGTGGGACCGATGACCGCCACCTGCTTGCCCGACATCGCCGCCACGAAGGCCGCGCGCAGCGCCACCTCGGTCTTGCCGAAGCCGACGTCGCCGCAGATCAGCCGGTCCATCGGCTTGCCCGACGAAAGGTCCTCAACCACGTCGGAGATCGCCTGCAGCTGGTCGTCCGTTTCGGCATAGGGGAACCGGGCGCAGAACTCGTCGTAGAGGCCCTCCGGCGGACTCAGCGTCTCGCCGCGCCGGATCGCGCGCTCGGCGGCGAGCTGGATCAGCCGGTCGGCCATGTCGGCGATGCGCTGCTTGAGCTTGGCCTTGCGCGACTGCCAGGCGACGCCGCCCAGACGGTCGAGGACCGCGCCCTCCTCCGACGAGCCGTAGCGGCTCAGCACGTCGATGTTCTCGACCGGCAGGAAGAGCTTGTCGCCGCCTTCGTAGGTGAGACGCAGGCAATCGTGCCGCGCGTTCTGGATCTCCAGCGTAACCAGCCCCTCGTAGCGCCCGACGCCGTGCTCGCGGTGGACCACGAGGTCGCCGTCGCTCAGCGCCGACGCCTCGGCGATGAAGCGCTCCGACGGGCGGCGCTTCTTGGCCGGACGCGACAGCCGGTCGCCGAGAATGTCCTCCTCGCCGATGACCTCCAGACCGTCGAGCACGAAGCCGTGCTCCAGCGGCCAGACCGCGATGGCCAGCACCGCAGGCGGCAGGCCCTGCACCATGGCGAAGTCGGCGGCCATCACCGGCGTGGTGGCCCCGTGCTCCTGCAGGAGATGCTGGATGCGGGTGGTCGAGCCGTCGGTGTAGCCCGCGATCACCACGCGGCGGCCGGCCTGGTTGGCGGCCTTCACATGCTCCGCCACCTTGTCGAACAGGTTCACGCCCTGGGCGGTACGGGCCTGGGCAAAACCTTCGTGACGCCGCCCGTGAAGATCGATCGTATTGGCCG
>JABMNB010000142.1 GCA_013205335.1 Rhodospirillales bacterium | reverse complement strand
GAATCAGGTGGTGCTGAAAAGACTCTCGGCCTGCCGCTGCAGGTCCAGGAGGTCGTCCATCCCGCCCTCGTCCCGAGGATTCGGATTGGCCCTATAGCCGCCGTTGGCAATCGCCTTGGCGGCGGCATGCGAGAACCCGCCTGCGTCCCGCAGGAAGGCCTCGAAGTCGCGAATGGTGCGGATTTTGGAGGCTGCTTTGGCGTCCTCGATGCCGGCCAGGGGGTTCATCCCCCAGAGAACCGGTCCCACCTCGTAGAGCTCGACCTTTGTGATGGTCCTGTACGGGTCGGCCGCCGTCTTGCCGTAAGTCAAATCCACCGCCGAATAGGTGATCGACATGGCATCGATCGAGCCATTGCGCAGGCCGGCCAAAAGTGTGCGGCCGCGCTCGGTGTCGATCGGGTCCAGCTGACCCTCGACCTTCAGCCCGTGGGCATCTTCTTCCATGGCCGTCCAGTAGCCGACCGGCATCTTGTCCTCGGCCGCGGCGCCCAGCCCGTGCTGCCAGAGCATCTTCGGCAGCTTCCCGCGGGCGTTCCAGCCAGCGAGCGAGGCCGCGAAGGCGCCTTTCACCAAGACGTCGCCGCCGTCGTCTACGTTGCCGAATACCGCGCCATAACCCGAGAAGGATCCGGGAGGCCCGTCCTTGGCGAACTTGATCTCGAAAGGCAGCGTTGCCGTCAGTCGCATCAGGTATTGCCTCCAGCAGGCTGCAGAGCCGACCGCTCGGCCTGTGTTGCCATGTTCAGCGGCAGCAGTGGCTCCTCCAGTCCATCGATCGGATTCAGGTCCTCGAAGCGGCGGGCTTCGTTCCGCGTCAGCCAGCCGTTCGTGATGCCGCTGGCATAGAAGTTGGCGCGCGCCGTGTTGTCGCCGCGCAATAGCCCCTGCAGCGAGAACTTGGCGACGATGTCGTCTTCGTACGGGAACAGGTCGCGCGCCAGCGACTGTTCCCAGTTCTCGATCCAGGGCGCCAGCGTGTGGATGACGTGCGCCAGGAAGAAGGCTTCGGCCGAGGCGAAAGTCGCCGTCTTGTCGGCATAGCCCACCATCTGCGGGAATACCTTCAGGTCCCGGCAAATCTCCTCGATCTGGAACCGCCTCGTGTCCAGGTGCTCCGAATCGACGCCCTTCATGGCGAGCGGCGTCCAGGTGCTGTCCATGTCCAAGACCGCCGTCTTGAAGCGGTTCTGCAGGCCGCCCTGGTACTGCGCCCAAGCCTCCTTCAGCCGAGCCCGTGCCGCATCATCCAGCGAGCCCTTCACCGACAGCACGCCGCCAGGCTGGGTGCCGTTGGCATGCAGGGCCGCATGCGTCTGCTCGGTCGCGATCGCGAGCCCCACTGCCTCTCGGGCCACCTGCAGCGCGTCCAACCCTGCGGTTCCGGTCCAACTCGGGCCTCGCAGGTGGAACACGTCCTCCCGCGGCAGAACCGTGGTGCGGCCTGCAAGATCGGTTACCCGGTAGGTGAGCGTGTAGTCAGCCGCCTGCTCGATCGTATAACTGCCCGGCACCAACGGGATCAGCTCGCGCGGCACGCCGCGGATGCGACCGATATAGGCGCAGCCGTTCCCGAGCAGAACAGCATGAAACATCATGACCTGCCGGAATTCGAACGAGGTCATCCACTCGTTCGGCCGGCGCGACAGCAGCCGGTACGCCGGATGGTCCTTCGCCAGTTCCTTCGAGCCGTCGGCCTTCTCGCGGTACACTTTTAGCGGCACCTGCGCGATGCCGTCGGCCAGGACGCGCAGGCAGGCGAACACCGTCGATACCTTCAGCGCACTGTCGACGTTGACCGACACGCCGGCCCGCGAGTTCTGCTGACCGAACAGCGCCGCCCAACTGAGGTTCCCCGCATCGGTCGCTTTCAGCTCGCGGCGTCGCAGGCTGGACGCCAGGGAGCCGAACAATCCCTCCATCAACCGGCTGCGCGGTTGCCGAGCGCGATCAGCAGGGTGCCGACGATCAGCAGCAAGCCTCCGGTGATAAAGCCGGCGGGCGGGTAGATCATCCACGCGCCGTAGGAGACGAGGCCGACACCGCAGTGG
>JABMNB010000015.1 GCA_013205335.1 Rhodospirillales bacterium | reverse complement strand
CTTCGAGGGCGCGAGCGGGGAGAGCACGCTCCTCTGGCGGCCGACGGCGCACGAACTCAAGAAGCAACTCGACGGCATGGTGCTCGACAATGCCACCGGCATCGTGCTGTGGCGTGAGTTCAAGCTGAAGGGCAAGTAGCCTTCAGCCGGCCCGCCGGCCAGGGTATGCGGCTGCGCTGCAGGAGGTCCTCCAGCGCCGTGATGCCCTGCTGGTAAAGGCCCTTCTGGCAATCGATGCCGGTCCCGAGGCGCGTCCTGTCGGGGCCGCCCGGGCCATCGCCGCGACGCGTGTCGTCGCGGTCGCAAGGCGCCCCGGGTTCGACGGGGTGTGCAGTCTCCCACTCGTTTGTCTGCTGAGCGTGCAACGAAGCGGGGACCAGCGCTCATCCGGCGAGGCCGCATGAAAAGTGCCTCGCGGCGCGTCTTCGCATGTCGCGTTAGGCCGCGAACCCCGCGTCCTTGCACCTGTCCGCCGCCGCGATGTACTGTTGATGGCCCTTTCAATGCAGGGGCCAAAGGGGAGAGCCAATGACGACGCGATCGACGATTCAGTGGATGTTCGCTGTGGGCATCGCAAGTCTGGTCGCGGCCTGCGGCATGGCGAAGAGCACGCTTGGCGAGGACCCCCGGTCGGAAACGAATGCAACGCAGGTGACCTGGACCGACGGCAAACCCGCCATCGCGATCAGCTGCCGGGAGCCGGGGTCTTGCCAGACCCGTGCGGTCGCGATGTGCAACAGGACCGGCGGCGGCTTCACGACGCTGAAGATGGAGAACATGCCGACGCGCGGCGACATGACCGTGGTGCGCGGCGCGGCCTCGGTCGTCATTCGCTGCGGCGCCTAGCGCGGGCCTGGCGGCTTTCGCTTCGATCCCCAGAGGCTCGTCATCTCGGGCTGGGACTGGGATGCATCGGCGCCCGACGGCAGCTTGGCTTCGTGGTCGGAAATCCAGACCACGACATCGGCCGTCACGGCCGGTCCCGCCTTGTCGCGCATCAGCAGGTGATAACCGTTCTTGTAGAAGGCCAGCTTGGAATCGGCGCGGGGCGGCATGATCTCGATGGCCGCCTTCACCGGCGCCTGTGGCACGATGCGATCGGCCAGCCCGTACATCATCATGTAGGGCTCCCTGACGCGGGCGGCGGAAGCTCGTGCGTCGTCCATCAGGTCGACCAGCCCATAGGCCATGTCGAGGCGCGGCTGGCGCAGCATCATCGGGTCGTTGCGCAGCTTGTCGAGGGTCTGGGGATTGTCGGTCGGCATGTAGTCGATCGAGGTCGGGCCCGCCGGCATCCATGGAATGGTATGGGCGAAGAACCACAGGCCGGCGCTGGCCAGCGGCCCGAAGGTGTCCCGTGACCGGACCGCCGCCGCCGACAGGATCAGCCCGTCGGAGTCGGCCCCGCGATCGGCGGCCACCAGCACTACCGCGCCGCCCATGCTCTCGCCGGCGAGATAGAACGGCACCCCGGGATGGCGGGCGCGCACCAGGGCGGCGACCGTCCTGGCATCGTCGACCAGGGTGTCAGTGCCCGGCCAGCGGCCCCGGGTCGGACTGCCGCCGAAGCCGCGCTGGTCATAGGCATAGGTGGTGATGCCGGCGTCCGACCAGCTTCCGGCCGGGTCCTCCCACGCCTTGCGATAGTCGCCGAAGCCGTGCAGGGCGAGAATGACCGCGGTTGGGGCGCCGTTTGCCGCAGGCCAGACCGACAGCGGTAGCGAAGTCCCGTCGGCCGCGACATAACGGTCATCGGTCAGTAGCGGCGCTCGCACCGAGCCGCCCGCCGGAGCGACTGTCGGGGCGCAGGCGGAAAGCATGACCGCGGCTGCCAAGGCCGCTATCATTCGCCTGCGAAACAGGAGTGGGATCGTGACGGAGCCGTTTGAAGTCATCACTGTCGATACTGACCGCGTCGCCTGCGATGGCGGTGGCGGCGCGTTGGGTCATCCCAAAGTCTACCTCAACCTGGGCACGGAGGGACATGTGGAGTGTCCCTACTGCAGCAGGCTGTACAAGTTGCGCGCAGGCGCACATCCCGTCCACGCCCACTGAGGGAGCGGCCCCGTGAAACAACTCGGTGAAGGCTGGAACTGGCGCGACCTCGCGGTCGGCGACAAATTCGTCACCTATGGCCGAACGATCTTCGAGGCCGACCTCCTCAATTTCGTGACCCTTTGCGGCTTTTCAGAGGAGCTGTTCACCAACAAGGAATACATCCGGGAGCATGCGCCCATGCGCGGCGGTCATCCCGTGCCCGGGGCGCTGGTCTATTCCATGGGGGAAGGACTGGTGATCCCGACGACGTTGCAGGGGACGGGCCTGGCCTTCCTCTCGATGGGATTCGACATCAAGGGCCCGACCTTCGTGAACGACACCATCCACGTCGAGATCGAGGTAACCGAGATCAAGGCGACCTCCAAGGATCCCTCGCGCGCCCTGGTGCGGACCACCAACCTCGTCAAGAACCAGAAGGGTGAAACGGTCCTGATCTACACGCCGTTGCGTATGCTCCAGGGCCGCTGAGGTGGCAAAGGTCGCGGTCGAGACGGCGGGGGCGACGACGATCGTCTCGATCGACCGCTTCGCCGAGGCCCGCAATGCCGTCGATCCCGAGACCGCCATCCTCCTGCGCGAAGCGTTCCTTGCCTTCGATGCCGATGACAGGCAATCCGTCGCCATCCTGACCGGACGCGGCGGCTCGTTCTGCGCCGGCTACGACCTCAAGGTTGCGGCCGGGCGCGAGGGCGTGGCCCAGCACGATCCCGCCGGGCCGGGGCCGATGGGGCCGACACGTCATCTCCTCTCGAAGCCGGTGATCGCTGCCGTCGAAGGCTATGCGGTGGCGGGCGGGCTCGAGCTGGCCTTGTGGTGCGACCTGCGCGTGGCGTCCGAGAGCGCCAGGTTCGGCGTGTTCTGCCGACGCTGGGGCGTGCCCCTGATCGACGGCGGCACGGTGCGCCTGCCGCGTCTCATCGGGCACAGCCGCGCCCTCGACATGATCCTGACCGGCCGCGAGGTCGGCGCGCGCGAAGCCTTCGATTGGGGGCTGGCCAACCGGCTGGTGCCGGAAGGACAGGCGCTCAGCCATGCGAAGGCGCTGGCCGAGCTGCTGGCGCGGTTTCCGCAAACCTGCCTGCGCTCCGATCGGCATTCTTCCTACGACCAATGGGCGCTCGACGTTCCTGCGGCCCTCGTCAACGAAGCCCGCCATGGCATGCCGGCGCTGCAGGCCGAATCGCGCAGCGGCGCGGCCCGCTTCGCGGCCGGCAAGGGCCGCGGCGGCGACTTTGGAGAGATCTGAGCCATGCCGATGCCCACTGATTCCGAGATTGCCCGCTACCAGGAAGATGGCGCCATCTGTCTGCGCAACGCCATCCCGATGGATTGGATCGAGCGCCTGCGCGCGGCCGTCGAGGAAGACATGGCGAGTCCGGGACCGATGGTGCGGATCAATACGCCGAAGGGCGCGCCGGGCCTTTTCTTCGTCGACTTCCAGCTCTGGCAGCGTCACGCCGCAGCGCGTGCCTTCGTCTACGAATCGCCGGCCCGCGAGATCGCGGCGCGTCTCATGGGCTCGAAGGAGGTCGTCTATTATCACGACCATCTCCTGGTGAAGGAGCCGGGTACGCAGGAGCGTACGCCCTGGCATCATGACCAGCCCTACTATCCGATCGATGGCGAACAGATCGTCTCGCTGTGGACGCCGCTCGATCCGGTCGATCGCGAGACCTGCGTCGAATATGTGAAGGGCTCGCATCGCTGGGGCCGCTGGTTCCAGCCCAAGTTCTTCAAGCAAGGCGGTGTCGACCTGCAGGTGCAGGACAGCCGCTTCGAGCCGCTGCCCGATCTCGACGCCGAACGCAGCGAACATGAATTCCTTGCCTGGGACATGGCGCCGGGCGACGTCATCGCCTTCCACGCGCTCACTCTGCACGGCGCGTCGGGCAACGGCTCGGCCTCGCGCCGCCGTCGCGCCTGGGCGACGCGCTGGTGCGGTGACGACGCCCGCTACGGGGCGCGTGCCGGCCAGATCTCGCCGCCCATCGAAGGACACGGCCTGAAGCCGGGCGACCGGCTCGAGTGCGAGACCTTTCCCAAGGTGTGGCCGGCGTAGGCGCCCTTTCTCGACGGCATTCGCGACGCGCTCCTGTGAGCCCGCTACGGAACCAGCACAGCCTTGCCGACGACGGTGCGCTCCTCGATCAGGCGAAAGCCCTTCATCCAGTCAGCAAGGTCATAGGTCGCGGCGATCGTCGCCTGGAGCTTGCCTTCGGTGAACCACTGCATGAGGTCTTTCTGCGCCGCGGCCACCATGGCGCGGCGCTTGGCGAGGGCCGCTGCCTCCTTCGGCGAGGGTGCGCCCTTGCCGCCCCAGCCGTTCCAGTAGCCGTAGTAGAAGCCGATCACCGTCACGTTCTTGACGAGGAGGATGTTGGCCGGGATCTGCGGAATGACACCGCTGGCAAAGCCCATCGGGATCAGGCGTCCTTCCGGCGCCACACACCGGAGCGAGGCATCGAACGCCGATCCACCGACCGGATCGTAGATCACGTCGGCGCCGCGCCCGCCGGTCAGGTCGAGGACCTTGGTACGAAGGTCCTCGGCACGATAGTCGATCAGATGATCGGCGCCGGCCTTGCGGGCCGCCTCGAGCTTGTCGGCACCGCCGGCGCTGGCAATCACCACAGCACCCATCGCCTTGCCGACCTCGATGGCGGTGAGGCCCGAGCCGCCCCCGGCGCCATGCACCAGCAGCACTTCGCCGGGCTGCAGGTCGGCCTTCCATTTCAGGGCGCCATAGGCCGTGGGGTAGAGCGTCGGGAAATTGGTCGCCTCGGCATAGGGCATGATCTCGGGAATCTGCACGAGGTTCGCGGCCGTTGCCGTCGCGTATTCGGCGAAGCCTCCCTGGCTGACGCCCGTCGCGACGCGGTCGCCGACGGCCACATCGGTCACGCCTTCGCCCAGCGCCACGACATGGCCGGCCAGTTCGTTGCCTGGCACGTAGGGCAAGGCGGGCTTGTTCTGGTGCTTGCCCTGAACGCCCAGCATGGCGGCGAAGCTCACGCCCGCGGCGCGCACCCGCACCAGGACCTCGCCGGCCTTCGGCACGGGCTGCGGAACGTCTTCGATCTTCAGGCCGTCGATCGGACCATAGGCATGACAAACCAGCGCCCGCATATCCCTACCTCTCCAAATACGTCTTGAACTCTATTTCCTGAATGCGCCGTGACGGCCTTCGCCCTTGGCGAAGCGCGCGGCGCCACCCTGCGATTCCTGCCGCCGTGCTTCCAGCGACAATTCCATTTCACGCCGGATCGCCGATGCCTGGTCGCGGTCGAAGCTCTCGTAGGCGGAGCGGCGGTCCGACGTCATGGCGATCGGCGGGAAGCCTGCGATCTGACGGGCCAGCGTCTCGGCCTCGGCGCGCGTCGTGCCGCGCGCCACCTTGCGGGTGGCAAGCCCGATCGCGATCGCCTCGTCGGCGCCGACGGCGCGACCGGTCAACAGCATGTCCATGGCGCGGCCCTGGCCGATCACACGCGGCAGGCGCACGGTCGTGCCGTCGCTCATGGGCACGCCCCAGCGCCGCGAAAAGACGCCGAACGTCGCCGTATCGTCGACCATGCGGATGTCGCAGAACAGCGCGACGCCCAGTCCGCCGGCGCAGGCATGGCCCTCGACGGCGGCGATCACCGGCTTGGACAGCGGCGCGCGCAGTGGCCCGTCGTCGCTGCCCGCCCAGGGAAAATAATCCGTGCCCGAGCCCAGCTCCTTGAGGTCGGCGCCGGCACAGAAGGCGCCGCCCGCACCTGTCAGCACGGCAACGCGGGCCTCGCCATCGGCCTCGAAGGCGCGGAGGGCATCGGCCAGTCCATGCGCGGCCTCGTTGTCGAGCGCGTTCTTGGCCTGCGGCCGATTGATGGTGATGGTGGTCACCGGCCCCTGGGTCTCGACCACGATTTTGAGGGTGCTCATGCCTTCGTCTTATCGAACCGTGGCGAGTTCGTCTTCAAGCTGGGCGTTGGAGCGGGTCGGTGTGCGGAAATACCACCAGTTCTTTGGCGCGGTCCATTTCTCCTTGCGGGCGGTGCCGCCGCCCCAGACGCAGCGCTTGAAGTCGCGCGTTGCCGTCATGAAGGTGCGGTCTGCCTCGTCGAGCTTCAGAGCGTGGTCGCCCATCTCCTCGCGGCTGAACATCGGCAGCGCCTCGAGAATCAGTTCGCGCACGTCGACGTCGTTCAGCCAGTTGTCGAGATCGAACGTGTAGTCCTCGCGTTCCAGTCCGCGGGCGAACGCCGCCCACTGGTCGATCAGTTCCTGCAGGTCGGCGACGTTGGGCGGGCCGGGGGGTGGTGATGGATTCAACCGTTTCCTCGTTCGGATTGCCGGCGAAAGTAACGCTCGCCGTCGTTGGGTTTGAAGAAGGTGCGTATGACACCATCTGGATTGAAGGCGATGAAGGCACCGGTGTCGCGATCGAAGCGCGTCACGACGCCGTCGCGCCGCACGGTCTCGAGGATCGGGCCGCCGGCCTTGGCATCGCGCAGGAGCTGAGCCTGGCGAAGGTAATCCTGCCTGGTGATGCGGCCGAACTCGGCACCGTGTTTCTGGTAGTGGTCGTCGAGGCGGCGCTGGTCGGCGAAGCCCACGCTCGTGCCCCAGCCCTGGCCTGCCTCGCGCGCCTCGGCGGAGATCGTGGCACCGCGCGCAGCCTCGCGCTGGCCGCGTTCGGACGTCTGGGTCCAGAAGAGGAAGATCGCGACCGCCGCCAGCGCCGCCGTCAGGAGACGGCGCCACGGCAAGCCGCGGGTGCGGAGATTCATGCGGCTATTGTGCGCCGCCTTTGAACCAGCGCGCAATCATGCGGCGCTCGGCATCGGTGATGTTCGTCATGTTTCCGGGCGGCATGACGCGCGAGGCGGCGGCCTGCTGGTTGATGGCTGCAGCCATGGCGTGGATTTGCGATGGCGTTTCGAGCAGAAGCCCCTTGGGCGGGGCCACGAAGCCTTCCTGCGTCGGTTTCGCGGCATGGCAGGGTGTGCAGCGCGCCTGGATGATGGGCTGGACCTGCTCGAACGGCACCGGACCGCCGCCATCGGCGCTCGGCCGCGGCAGGGACAGCAGCGCCGTGAAGGCGATGAATACGAAGCCGGCGGCGAGGACCAGCGGATTGGCGTTGCCCTTGTGGCGCTGCACGAACCACACGCGGATCAGGGCGCCGGCGATCGATATCGTCAGCAGCAGCACCCAGTTCCACTCGTGGCCGTAGAGGCCGGCATAATGGTTGCTGATCATCGTGAACAGCACCGGCAGGGTGAAATAGGTGTTGTGCACCGAGCGCTGGCGGCCGCGCAGTCCATGAACCGGATCGGGGATGCGGCCTTCTTCCTTGGCCTTCACCAGCTCGCGCTGGCCGGGAATGATCACGAAGTAGACGTTCAGCACCATGATGGTGCCCAGCATCGCGCCGAAATGGATGTAGGCGCCGCGGCCGGAGAAGATGTGGCAGAGCGCCCAGGCGGCGCCGACGCAGTAGAGGAAGATGAGGCCGCCCAGCACGACGTCGTCCTGGCCGAGGATCGACCGGCAGAGCCAGTCGTAGACCAGCCAGCCCAGCACCAGGAAACCCAGCCCGATGGCGATGGCCTGGGGTCTCGAGAGGGGCATTACGGAGGGATCGATCAGCGCGACCTCGGCGCCGTAGTAATAGACGAGGCAGAGCAGGAAGAAGCCGGTGACCAGGGTCGTATAGGCTTCCCACTTGAACCAGTGCAGCTCTGGCGGCAGGCGCTCCGGCGCCACGGTGAACTTCTTGGCCGTGTAGAAACCGCCGCCATGGACGGCCCAGACCTCGCCGCCGATGCCTTTGGCGGCGTCGGCCGGGTCGAGCGGCTTGTGCAGGTGGTTGTCGAGCCAGATGAAATAGAAGGAGGCGCCGATCCAGGCGATGCCCACGATCATGTGAGCCCAGCGCAGCAGCAGATTCAGCCAGTCCACGACAAAAGCGGCGTCCATCCTCCCTCGTACCGCCTTGCCGGGCATGGGCTCAAGGCGGTAAATCGCCCCTTCGACTGAATCCGAACGAATTTCGAGGGGAACGACTATGGCGGCTTTGGACCTTCCGGCGGGCGTGACGATCGATGGCGCCCTCAAGCCGGGCTTTGAAAAGGTGCTCACCAAAGAGGCAATCGCCTTCGTTGCCGACCTGCAGCGCAAGTTCAACGCCCGCCGCGAGGAGCTTCTGGCCCTGCGCGTCGACCGCCAGAAGCGTCTCGATGCCGGCGAGAAGCCGGACTTCCTGCCGGAAACCGCCAAGATTCGCGAGAGCGACTGGACGGTCGCGCCGCTGCCCAAGGACATCCTCGACCGCCGCGTCGAAATCACCGGGCCGGTCGACCGCAAGATGATCATCAACGCGCTGAACTGCGGCGCCAACGTCTTCATGGCCGACTTCGAGGATGCCTCGACGCCGACCTGGGCCAACATGGTCGAGGGCCAGTACAATCTGGCCGACGCGGTGCGCCGCGAGATCGACTATGTCGACCCCAACAGCGGCAAAGCCTACAAGCTGAACGATCAGACGGCGGTGCTGTTCGTGCGTCCGCGTGGCTGGCATCTGCTCGAGCGACACATGACGGTCGACGGCAAGCCGATGTCGGGATCGCTGTTCGATTTCGGTCTCTACTTCTTCCACAATGCCAAGGAAGCGCTGTCGCGCGGCACCGCGCCGTATTTCTACCTGCCCAAGCTGGAGAGCCATCTCGAGGCGCGGCTGTGGAACGACGTGTTCGTGGCCGCCCAGGATGCGCTCGGCGTGCCGCAGAAATCGATCAAGGCCACTGTGCTGATCGAGACGATCGTCGCCACCTTCGAGATGGACGAGATCCTGTGGGAGCTCAAGGACCATTCGGCCGGCCTCAACTGCGGCCGCTGGGACTATATCTTCTCCTTCATCAAGAAGTTCCGCGAGCAGGAGTGGGCGGTGCTGCCGGATCGCGGCACTGTCGGCATGACCTCGCACTTCCTGCGCTCCTACAGCCAGCTCGTGATCAAGACCTGCCACCGCCGCGAAGTGCACGCGATGGGCGGCATGGCGGCGCAGATTCCGATCAAGAACGACCCCAAGGCCAACGACGAGGCGATGGGCCGCGTCCATGCCGACAAGAAGCGCGAGGCCGGCGACGGCCATGACGGCACCTGGGTCGCCCATCCCGGCCTGGTGCCGATCGCCAAGGCCGAGTTCGACGCGGTGATGAAGGAAGCCAACCAGATCGCGCGCAAGCGCCAGGACGTGCACGTCACGGCTGCCGACCTGATCCAGATCCCGACCGGGCCGAAGACCGAGGCGGGCCTGCGCCAGAACGTGGCCGTCGGCATCGGCTACGTCGAGGCCTGGCTGCGCGGCATCGGCTGCGTGCCGCTGTTCAACCTGATGGAAGACGCCGCCACCGCCGAGATCAGCCGCGCGCAGGTCTGGCAGTGGGTGCGGCACAACCAGAAGCTCGATGACGGACGTACCATCACCAAGGACCTCGTGCGCCAGATCGTGCGCGAGGAGAACGACAAGGTGAAGGCGCAGATCGGCGAGGAAGCCTACGCCAAGGGCCGCTACGAGGATGCGGCCCAGCTGATGATCGACCTGGTCGAGCAGCCGCAGTTCTACGAGTTCCTGACCCTGCCGGCCTATGATCGCATCATCGCCGACGAGAAGGCGGCGGCCTGAGAGCCTGACTCGAAATGAATGCAG
>JABMNB010000141.1 GCA_013205335.1 Rhodospirillales bacterium | reverse complement strand
CTTTCTCGATCTCGATCGTCTTCCCGTTAAGGATCTGACCGCCTGGTGCCGCGCACTTCGCCGGCGAACAAAACGCTGGACAGGGATTCCAGTCTCGATAGGCCTTGGTGCGACCAAAACGCTTTCGAAAATCGCCAACAAGCTTGCGAAGACTTCGGCCAAGGCCGACGGCGTGATCAATCTCGCCAATCATCCCGAATGGATCGTACCGGCCCTGAACAAGACGCCGGTGGGAGATGTCTGGGGCATTGGACGCCGCTGGTCCGCAATGCTCAAAGAAAGAGGCATCACGTCCGCACTCGAATTGCGCAACGCCCAGGACGGCTGGGTTCGTCAGCGCATGGGCATCGTCGGTTTGCGAACCGTCCACGAATTGCGCGGCATCCCTTGCCATGAGCTGGAGACCCAGCCATCTCCGAAGAAGACGACTTGCTGTTCGCGAACCTTCGGCCACGCAATCACGGACAAGGATCAGGTCCGCGATGCCATCATCTCTTTTGCCGAGCGCGCCGCCGAGAAGATTCGGAACTCAGGGCAGGTCTGCGGTTCCATGCAGGTGTTCATCACCACGGACCCGTTCGATACATCCGCGCCGCAGCACTCGGCCTCCGCTTCAACCACCTTCATGACGCCCACCGCTGACAGCCGTGCCCTCGTAGCCGCTGCCATTGCTATCCTTGACCGCCTCTGGCGTGACGGATTTTCCTGGCGGAAAGCAGGCGTCATGCTCCTCGATCTGTCACCAGCCGGCCACATCCAGCCGACCCTGTTCACAAACCATGTCACCAGCAATGGACTGATGAAGGCCGTCGATCGGATCAACGATCGATTCGGACGCGGCACCATTGGGCTGGGCCTATCCGCAAGAGATGCTGGGTGGCGTATGCGCCAGGAGCAGCTGTCGCCGCATTACACAACTCGGTGGCAGGACATACCGAGCGTGCGGATGATCGAGAAAGTATCCTCGGGGGCTGAGGCCGGTGCCATCGTGGCGACCGAACCATTGGAGAGGATTCGATCCCAGCGTCCGCCGCCACCCGGCGAAAAGTTCGAACCCGGCAAAGGGGCTGCCGTGCAAAACGCCGAAGAATCGAGTGGTAAATAACTAAACCGAATCCGAGGTCGGTTTAGTTGCAGCGGAGAGAACGGGCCCGAAGAGAGAGAAACGCGGCTTTTCCGGCGGCGAGAGGCCGCAAGTCGGTTTAGCTATTTCTCGCCCACCCTTGCGGCATATGGGCTTTATCGGTGGCGTGAATTTCAGGGGAGAAAGTCACGTCGAGCGTTAGTGGCGGAGGGAAAGGACCTGCCAGCAAACTCTCTCTGCGTAGAGGTGCGGGCTGGCGCGGGTTGATGCGGCAACCGGCCTTCCGCCATACATTTCGTCAGCAATGCACCGAATCCATGAAGCCCTCCGCTCGGCGCCTCGCGCACGAAGCCGTCGTCCATTACCTCCGTGGTCTCAGGTCACGCTCCCGGTTCGCGCGGGAGCTCGCGTGGGTTCCATCAGATATCGAGCTCAGAAGCTCATCCGCAAACCGCCGTTGAGGGCGTGGCTGCTGGTGCCGGTGGCCATTTCGCCGTCGTAGCGGAGGTAGAGCGAAACCCCCGGGGCGATGGCGGTACCGGCGGACAGGCTGACGATCGCCGAATCGGTCTGGGGGGCGGCGCCGTACACCGTGAAGTTCGACCCCGGGGCGCCGGCGAAGTTCGCCGTCACCGGACGCGCGGTGCTGGCAAATTCGTGCGCCCAGCCCAGACGCAGCTGGATCGCCAGATTCTCCCGTCCCTCGGCGCCGAAAACACCTGCCAGTTCGGCGCCGAGCACGCTGCGTGCCGAGCCGGTGGTCTGCGCCGCGACGTTGAGATTGAGCGAACCCGCACCGCTTTCTCCAAAGCCCATCTGGCTCACCGTCGTGCCCTCGAACCGCGCAAACGGCGTGATCGAGGCCGCCGCCGGTTCGTAGATCCCGATCCGGTAGCCCACTTCGGCCTGGCCCAGGAACTGGTTAGACCCGGTACGGCCCTGCGCGACGCGCGACGCCAGGTTCGGCAGCACGATCTGCCTCGTCATCTGGTTTTCGTTGTAGCCGTAGCCCGCCAGAGCATCGACGTACAACGCCCCCGAGGTGAACGAGGCGTAGAGGCTCGCCTGGTAGCTGCTGGTCGTGCCCTGGCCGCTGAAGCCGCTCACCCACTGGTTACCGCTGCTGAAGCCGACGGCGATGCCAGCGAGGAACCGCGGATCGAAGCGATAGTCGATACCAGTGGCGACCCCGCCTCCGTTCCAGGTCAGCGTCCCGGAATTGCCGTTGCCCAAGACGCTCCCGGTGCCGCCCAGGCCGCTGCCCCACAGGCTCCACGGGGTCGCCCCGCCGCCGCAAGCCTCGGTGTCCAGCTCGCAGGCCTGCGCCACGGACACGCGGATGCCCTTGCCGAAGCCGCCCCGGGCCAGGCTCATCTGCTGGCCCAGCACGTTCATGAACATCAGCCCGCTACCCAGGTTGGCGGTGCCGAAACCGGAATAGTTCTGGCCGCTCAACGCCGCCATCGCCGCCTGCCCCTGCGCCTGGCTGTAGGTCGCCATGGTGCCGATCACGGTGGCGAAGTCGCCACTGGCCCCGGCCACGCCCTGGTCGAGCGCGCTGCCCACCGCCGATTGATTGGCCGTCGCCGCCCCGGCCGCGAAGCCGCCGGGCCTCAGCGTCAGATAGATGTTGTTGGCGTCGTAGCCGAGCGAGGGTTGCAGGAAGGGATAGGGGCTGCTGACCCCGGTGTAGGTGCCGCTGACGCCGCCGGTGGCGTTGAGGATGGTGTAGGTCGTACTCGGCGCATATATCCCCGGCTCGGGCAACGCCTGCACTGTGCCGCCGGCGATGGTGGCCGTGCCCGGCGCGCCCATGACGTTGATACGGTCGGCCTGGCCCGAGGCACTGGCCTCGACCTGGTAGGCGCTGCCGGCGGGCTGGGTATAGGAGCCGGCAATGGTCATGGTGCCAATCGAATTGCCCGGCGCGACGAGGCCGTAGTTCCACACAGCACCGACAAAGGTGCCACTGCCCCCCAGCACGCCGGTGTTGTTCACGTTGCCCGTGTAAGTGCCGTTGTTGGTCACCCTGCCGGCGTTGTCCAGCAGCCCGGCCACCCTGTAGCTACCGCCGTTCCCGATTGCCAGGGTGCCGGCGCTGTTGTTGCTGAAAGTCGAGTTGCTGGTCACCGCCCCGGTCACGCTGTACGTGCCGGAGTTGGCGATCGCGCCGTTGACCGCCCCGCCGGACAGCGTGGCCGTTCCGGAGTTGGTGAAGCCACCGGCCAGCTCCGCCCCGAAGCCACCGGCCAGCTCCGCCCCGAACGCGAACAGCGTGGCCGTTCCGGAGTTGGTGAAGCCACCGGCCAGCTCCGTGTTCTGCACGCCGCCCTGCGTGTAGGTACCCGTGTTGGTGAAGCCGCTGTCCGTCCCAACAAACCCGGTGTTGATGAACGCCCCGCTGTTGCTCACCGTCGCGGCCGAGATCGAGCTGCTCTCGACGACCGTCCCGCCCACAACCTGCAACGCGCCTGTCACCACCAGCCGCCTGCGCGCGGACAGGTGCAGGCTGCCGTCCATAGTCATCGAATTCAGCTTCGTCATTCCAGAATAAAAGACGACCGACGCCCCCGACGACACGTTCAGGTGGCTGTTGGGCGAGATCGCGTTGGCCGCCCCCTCCTTCAGCGTGCCCGACTGGACGTTGGTATCGCCCGAGTAGGTGTTGGCGCCGGTCAGGGTCAGCACCGCGCCGCCCAGCTTGTTCATGACACCGGTGCCGGAGATCGCCCCGGCATAGGCGCCATCCACCGTCTGGTTGAAGGAGAGCGTGGCGTTGTTGACGATATTGCCCTGCAGGCTGGTCGTGTTGCCCTGCAGCGTGCCGCCCGACACCGTCGTGCCGCCGCTGTAAGTGTTTGTCCCGGTCAGGGTCAGCACCGCGCCGCCCAGCTTGTTCACGCCCCCGGTGCCGGAGATCGCCCCGGCGTAGGTGCCGTCGGCCGGCTGATCGAAGGAGACGGCGGCGTTATTGACGATGTTGCCCCGTAGGCTGGTCGTGTTGCCCTGCAGCGTGCCGCCCGACACCGTCGTGCCGCCGTCGTAAGTGTTTGTCCCGGTAAGCGTCAACGTGCCGTTGCCGGACTTGACCAGCGCACCCGTCCCGGAGATCGCCCCGGCATAGGCGCCATCCTCCGTCTGGTTGAAGGAGAGCGTGGCGTTGTTGACGATATTGCCCTGCAGGCTGGTCGTGTTGCCCTGCAGCGTCCCGCCCGACACCGTCGTGCCGCCGCTGTAAGTGTTTGTCCCGGTCAGCGTCAACGTGCCGTTGCCGGACTTGACCAGCGCACCCGTCCCGGAGATCACGCCCGAGAAGGTCG
>JABMNB010000140.1 GCA_013205335.1 Rhodospirillales bacterium | reverse complement strand
GCTCTCCTGCGATCCGCAGGTGCTGATCGCCGACGAGCCGACCACTGCGCTCGCCGTCACCATCCAGGCGCAGATCCTCGATCTGATGATCGAACTCAAGGAGAAGACCGGTACCGCCATCGTCCTGATCACGCATGATCTCGGCGTCGTGGCCGAGACGACCGAGCGGGTGGTGGTCATGTATGCCGGCCGCAAGGTCGAGCAGGCGCCGGTCGAAGCGCTGTTCGACGAGCCGCTGCATCCCTATACGCGCGGGCTGATGCGCGCGATCCCGCGGCTCGACGTCGAGGCCGATGCCGCCGGCACGCGACCGCGCCTGCAGGAGATTCCCGGGCTCGTGCCGATATTGACGCAGCCGATCGTGGGATGCGCCTTCGCGCCGCGCTGCAGTTTCTCGACCGACCGGTGCCGCAGCGTTTCGCCGCCGCTGGTCGACGCCGGCGCAGGCCATCTCGTGGCCTGCTGGGAAGTCGACCGGGTGAGGAGGGCGGCATGAGCGACGCACCTGTCCTGCAGGTCGATGGCCTCGTGAAGCACTTCCCCATCCATGGCGGCCTGTTGCAGCGCAGGGTGGGCGCGGTGAAGGCGGTGGATGGCGTCAGCTTTGCGATCCGCCGCGGCGAGACACTGGGCCTGGTGGGCGAATCGGGCTGCGGCAAGTCGACGATCGGCAAGGTCGTGCTGAAGCTGATCGAGCCGACGGCCGGCCGCATCGTGCTGGCGGGCGAGGACGTCACCGCCCTCAAGCCCGGCGCAATGTGGACCCATCGCCGCCGCATCCAGACGATCTTCCAGGATCCGTACTCCTCGATGAACCCGCGCCTGCCGTCGGGCACGATCGTGGGCGAACCGCTGGAGAATTTCGGCATCGCCAAGGGGGCGGCCCGCGATGACCGGGTGGCGCAGCTCTTCCAGCGTGTCGGCCTGCGGCCCGAGGCGATGCGCAAGTACGCCCACGAATTCTCCGGCGGTCAGCGCCAGCGGCTGGGCATCGCCAAGGCGCTGTCGGTCAATCCCGACGTGATCGTGGCCGACGAGCCGGTCTCGGCGCTCGACGTGTCGGTGCAGGCGCAGGTGCTGAACCTGCTGATCGACCTGCAGGAAGAATACGGGCTGGCCTATCTGTTCATCAGCCACGACCTCGCGGTCATGCGGCACATCAGCCACCGCATCGCGGTGATGTATCTCGGCCGAATCGTCGAACTGACGGACAAGCGCACGCTCTTCACGCAGCCGCTGCATCCCTATACCGAGGCTCTCCTGTCGGCCGCGACCGCGCCCGATCCGAAGCGGCGCCGGCAACGGAAGCGGATCGTGCAGGGCGACGTGCCGAGCCCGGCCAATCCGCCGCCGGGCTGCCACTTCCACACCCGCTGCCTCTATGCGACGGCGGAGTGTCGCGTGACCGCGCCGCCGCTGCTGGAGGTGGCGCCAGGACATCATGTCGCCTGCCTGCGCCGCCCGGTTGGCGGCGATCCGGGGCCGCTCTCGATCCCGGGCTAGCTGCGTCGGGCGCCCGGGGCTGTGTCGCGGAGATAGGTGAGGGCAGCCTGCGCCCCGCCTGCCTTGTGCGGCACCTTGGCCAGCCCGAGCGCCATCTCGACGCCGGACAGCGCGCCCATCAGCATCAGGTCGTTGAAGTCGCCGAGATGGCCGATGCGGAAGACCTTGCCTGCGACCTTGGTCAGGCCCTGGCCGAGCGACATGTTGAAGTTCTCCAGTGCGACCTTGCGGAAGGCGTCGGCGTCATGGCCCTCGGGCATGACGATCGCCGTCAGCGCGCCGGAATAGGCCTTGGGATCGCTGCACAGGATCTCGAGGCCCCAGGCGGTGACGGCGATACGCGTCGCCTCGGCATGGCGGGTATGGCGGGCGAACACCGCGTCGAGCCCTTCCTCGAGGAGCATGTCGCAGGCTTCGCTGAGGCCGTAGAGCAGGTTGGTGGCGGGCGTGTAGGGAAACCAGCCGTTGGCATTGGCGACCAGCATCTCGTCCCAGTTCCAGAACGCCTTCAGCATCTTCGACGCCTTCGAAGCCTCGATCGCCTTCTCGCTCACCGCGTTGAAGGACAGGCCGGGCGGCAGCATCAGGCCCTTCTGCGAGCCCGCCACCGTGACGTCGACGCCCCAGGCGTCATGGCGATAGTCGACCGAGCCCAGCGAGGAGATCGTGTCGACCAGCAGGAGGGCCGGATGTTTGGCGGCGTCGATGGCCTGCCGGACGGCAGAGATGTCGCTCACCACGCCCGTGGAGGTCTCGTTGTGGACGATGCAGACCGCCTTGATGGCGTGGCCGGTATCTTCCTTCAGTCGCTTCTCGATGGCTGCCGGATCGGCCGGCTTGCGCCAGTCGCCACCCATGAATTCCGACTTGATTCCAAGCTTGTCGGCCATCTTTTTCCAAAGAGACGCGAAGTGGCCGGTCTCCCACATCAAGACCAGGTCGCCGGGCGACAGCGTGTTCACGAGGGCTGCTTCCCAAGCTCCGGTACCGGATGCGGGATAGATGATAACCGGTTGTTTCGTCTGGAAAATCTGGCGAACGGAACGGAGGACCTTCTTGGCCAGCACGTTGAACTCGGGTCCGCGATGATCGATCGTGGGATAATCCATCGCACGAAGAACGCGGTCCGGAACATTGGTCGGACCAGGGATTTGCAGGAAATGACGTCCGGCAGGATGTGAGTTCAGGCGCATTCGGAGTTCCTTTCGGCTTCGCTGTTGCATTTTGTATACAATATGCCAGAGTGAGTCCAGAGATGGATGGTTCGGTCTTCCCGATTGCGCGTTCGACGCTGCCCGAGGCGGCGGCCGAACGGCTGCGCGCCCTCATCATCGAAGGCGACCTGCCGCCCGGCGCCAAGCTGAACGAGCGTGAGCTCAGCGAACGGCTGGGGGTCTCGCGGACACCCCTGCGGGAGGCGTTCCGCATGCTCGCGGCCGACGGCCTGCTGGTGCAGCTGCCCAACCGGGGCGCCCAGGTGGTCGCCCTGTCGCGCGAGGACGCGCGTGGCGCATTCGAAGTGATGGGCGCGCTGGAAGGGCTGGCGGGCGAGCTTGCCGTGGCGCGGGTCACCGACGCCGATATCGCTGATTTTCGGGCGCTCCAGGGAGAAATGGAAGCCGCCCACGCCGGTCGCGACTTGCCCGCCTATTACCGGATCAATCGCCTGATCCATGACCGGCTGAATGCCATCGCGGGCAATGCGGTACTGGAGCAGACCTGCCGCACGCTCAATGCACGACTGCATGCCCTCAGATTTCGCTCCAACCTCAACCCGGCCAAGTGGGATCAGGCCGTCTTTGAACATCGTTCGATGATCGAAGCGCTTGCCGCGCGGGATGGCGCCGCGCTACGTGATCTCCTCGTGCGTCACCTGCGTGCCAAGCAGCAGGCCGTTCTCGATTCCATGGACAACAAAGACGACAAGAATCTTCAGGGAGGAAAAGCGCCATGACTTCGACTTACCCGACTTCGCGCCGCAATGCCCTCAAGCTCGGCCTCGCTGCCACACTGGCGGCTCCGGCCGTGGCACGCGCCCAGCAGGGCTGGCCATCCGGCCCGATCACCTGGGTCAACCCGTTCCCGGCCGGCGGCGGCACCGACGTCTTCGCCCGTCCGCTGGCGGCGCAGGTCGGCGAGCAGCTCGGCGTGCAGATCCTGATCGACAACAAGGGCGGCGCAGGCGGCACCGTCGGCGCCTCGCAGGCGGCAAAGATGAAGCCCGATGGGCAGACCTTCTTCGTGGGGGCGATCCATCACACGATCGCGCCCTCGGTCTACAAGAACCTCGACTACGATCTCGAGAAGAACTTCGAGCCGATCACCATGATCGCGCTGGTGCCGCAGGTCATCTCGATCAACCCGAACAAGATTCCGGTAAAGACCGCGCAGGAATTCATCGCCTATGTGAAGGCCAACCCGAACAAGGTGAATTACGCGTCGCCCGGCACCGGCACCGCCCACCACCTCGCCGGAGAGCTGTTCAAGCTCGAGACCAAGACCGAGATCGTCCACGTGCCCTATCGCGGCGCCGGTCCGGCGATGCAGGACCTGCTGGCCGGCAACGCCGACATGATGTTCGACGGCATGGGCACCTCGGCGCAGCAGATCAAGGCGGGCAAGCTGCGCGGCCTCGCGGTGGCGACCACCCAGCGCCTGCCGGAGTTCCCCGACATGCCGACCGCCGCCGAGATCGGCATTCCGGCGTGGATCGTCTCGACCTGGTACGGCGTGTGGGCGATCAAGGGCACGCCGAAGCCGATCGTCGAGCGCATGTATGCCGAGATCGTCAAGGCGCTCGCGGCGCCCAAGCTCCAGGCCATCTGGAAGGACCAGCTTGCCCAGGCTGGCGGCGAGTCGCCCGCCGAGTTCGCAAAGCGAATCCGTGCTGAAATCGAGAAGTGGCAGAAGGTCGTCGCGACCGCCGGGATCAAGCTCGACTGAGCATGCCGGTTCTCCGATGAACCCGCTTTCAATCACAACGCCCTCTCTGTCTGCGTATGACGCGGGCGGTGAGGGCGCTACTGGGTGCCGTCGGACATGAGCAAGCTCGAACAAAATCTGCGCCGCACCCTCAAGGGGGAGGTCCTGTTCGACAGGGCCTCGCGGGGGCGTTACTCGACCGATGCCTCGATCTACCAGGTCGAGCCGGTGGGCGTGGTGATTCCGCGCGACGAGACCGATCTTGGTCTTGCCGTCGACGTCGCGCGCGATGCCAAGGCGGCGATCCTGCCACGTGGCGCCGGCACGTCGCAGTGCGGGCAGACCGTGGGCGATGCGCTGGTCATCGACTGCTCGAAATACCTGCGCGAGATCGTGGGTTTCGACAAGAACAAGGCCCAGGTCACGGTGCAGCCGGGCGTCGTGCTCGACCAGCTCAATGCCTGGCTGAAGCCGCATGGGCTCTGGTATCCGGTCGACGTCTCGACCTCGGCGCAATGCACGCTGGGCGGCATGGCGGGCAACAACTCATGTGGCTCCAGGTCGATCCGCTACGGCAACATGGTGCACAACGTGGCATCGATCGACGCGCTGCTGGCCAACGGCCAGCGGGCACGTTTCGGATCGACCCGTCCCGAAGACATGCCCGAAGGCGTGCGCGCCATCGCCGACAAGGTGGCGGAGCTCGCGTTCGCCGAGCGCAGCGAGATCGAGCGCATGTATCCGCATGTTTTGCGCCGGGTCGGCGGCTACAATCTCGATATCTTCTTTCCGCAGTCGGAGCGGCCCTACACGACCGACAATTCGGTGAACCTCGCGCATCTACTGGTGGGCAGCGAGGGAACGCTGGCGGTGACCGAGCGGCTCACGCTCAACCTGGCGCCGCTGCCCAAGCACAAGACACTGGGCGTCGTGAACTTCCCGAGCTTCTACAAGGCGATGGACAGCGCCCAGCACATCGTGAAGCTGAAGCCCGCCGCCGTGGAACTGGTCGACCGCACGATGATCGAGCTGGCCCGCGCCAATCCCGCCTTCCGGGCGGTGATCGAGCGGGCGCTGATCGGCAAACCCGAAGCCATCCTGCTGGTCGAGTTCGCGGGCGAGGAGCGCGAGGATCAGCTGCGCGACCTCGCGCGCCTCGTCGAGCTGATGGCCGACCTGGGTATGCCCGGCAGCGTCGTGGAAATGCCTGAGCCCCGGCCGCAGTCGGAGCTGTGGGAAGTCCGCAAGGCCGGCCTCAACATCATGATGTCGATGAAGGGGGACGAAAACCGGTGTCCTTCATCGAGGACTGCGCGGTTCCGCTGGAGGACCTGGCCGAATACACCGACCGCCTCACCCAGG
>JABMNB010000139.1 GCA_013205335.1 Rhodospirillales bacterium | reverse complement strand
GTCGGCGACAAGGTTCGCCTCGCCGACACCGAACTGTTCATCGAGGTCGAGAAGGACCACACGATCTACGGCGAGGAAGTGAAGTTCGGCGGCGGCAAGGTGATCCGCGACGGCATGGGCCAGAGCCAGCGCACGCGCGCCCAGGGCGCCGTCGACACGGTCATCACCAATGCCCTGATCGTCGATCACTGGGGCATCGTGAAGGCCGATATCGGCCTCAAGGGCGGGGTCATCGTCGCGATCGGCAAGGCCGGCAACCCCGACGTCCAGCCGGGCGTCGACATCGTCATCGGACCGGGCACCGAGGCGATCGCGGCCGAAGGCAAGATCATCACGGCGGGCGGCATCGACTGCCACATCCACTTCATCTGCCCGCAGCAGATCGACGACGCGCTCTATAGCGGCGTCACGACCATGATGGGCGGCGGCACCGGCCCGGCGCATGGCACGCTGGCGACCACCGTCACTCCGGGGCCCTGGCACATGGGCCGCATGCTGCAGGCCGCCGAAGGTCTGCCGATGAATCTCGGCTTCTTTGGCAAGGGCAACACCAGCAAGCCCGCCGGTCTCAAGGAGCAGATCGAGGCGGGCGCCTGCGGTCTCAAGCTGCACGAGGATTGGGGCACGACACCCGCCGCCATCGACAACTGCCTGTCGGTGGCCGACCGCTACGATGTGCAGGTGGCGATCCACACCGACACGCTGAACGAATCGGGCTTCGTCGAGACGACGCGGGCCGCTTTCAAGGGCCGCACCATCGCGACCTTCCATACCGAGGGCGCGGGCGGCGGGCATGCGCCCGACATCATCCGGCTCGCCGGCGAGAAGAACGTGCTGCCCAGCTCGACCAATCCGACGATGCCCTACACGGTGAACACCGTGGACGAGCATCTCGACATGCTGATGGTCTGCCATCACCTCGATGCCGCCATCCCCGAGGACGTGGCCTTCGCCGAAAGCCGCATTCGCAAGGAGACGATCGCGGCGGAGGACATCCTCCACGATATCGGCGCCTTCTCCATGATGTCGTCCGACAGCCAGGCGATGGGCCGGGTCGGCGAGGTCGTGATCCGGACGTGGCAGACCGCCGACAAGATGAAGAAGCAGCGCGGCCGCCTGAAGGAGGAGAAGGGGGACAACGACAATTTCCGCGTGAAGCGCTACGTCGCCAAGTACACGATCAACCCCGCCATCACCCATGGTATCGCCAGGCACGTCGGCTCGGTCGAGGTCGGCAAGCGCGCCGACCTGGTGATGTGGTCGCCGGCCTTCTTCGGCGCAAAGCCCGACATGGTGCTGATCGGCGGCTCTATCATCGCAGCACCGATGGGCGATCCCAACGCCTCGATCCCGACGCCGCAGCCGGTGCACTACCGGCCGATGTTCGGCGCCTTCGGCCGCAGCCTGGTGATGAGCCCCGTGCTGTTCGTTTCCCAGGCTTCCATTACCAAGGGCGTCGCGAAGAAGTGGGGGCTGAGCCGCCCGCTGCTTGCCGTGAAGGGCACGCGCAAGATCGGCAAGAAGAACATGATCCACAATTCGACCTGCCCGAAGATCGATGTCGATCCGGAGACCTACGAGGTACGGGCCGACGGCGAGCTGCTGACCTGCGAGCCGGCCACTTCGTTGCCCATGGCGCAAAGGTATTTTCTGTTCTAGGGCTCAGCGCATGCGACCCCAAGATTGTCATCCCGAGCGCAGCGAGGGACCCTTCCTGTTGCCTCAAAGGTCCCTCGCTGCGCTCGGGATGACAATGGGTGCATGTTGAGCGATGGGATGCCCATGAAGCGCGCTATCGAAGTCGTGCGCGCCGGCCGGTGGCCGGTGACGGAACGCACGGACACCGTCACCCTGCTGTTCGACGATCGCTATCGTCGGCGCCTGCGCATGCTCGGCGACGGCGGTCTCGATTTCCTGCTCGACCTGGTCGAGCCCCTGGTGCTGCACGAGGGCGACGGGTTGAAGCTGGAGGAGGGCGGCTTCGTCGAGGTGAAGGCGGCCGACGAGGATCTCGTGGAGGTGCGCGGCCGCGACGCCGCGTCGTTCGCGCGGCTGGCCTGGCATCTCGGCAACCGCCATCTGCCGACCCAGATCGACAGCGACCGCATCCTGATTCGCGACGATCATGTCATCGTCGACATGCTGAAAGGTCTCGGCGCCGAGGTGCGCAAGGTCCGCGTGCCGTTCGACCCGGAGGGCGGCGCCTACGGCCAGCACAATCACGACACAGGCCACCGGCATGGCGAGCTGCATGCGGAGCGTCATGGCTAGGGCGATGGGGGGCGACCCGCTGTACCGGCTGCTCGCCTGGCTTTCGCCGTCCTATCCGGTCGGCGCCTTCAGCTACAGCCACGGCGTCGAGACTGCGGTGGAAGAGGGGCTGATCCGGGATCGCGTCTCGCTGGTCGCCTGGCTCGACAGCGTGTTGCGGCGCGGCACCGGCGCCGTCGACGGCGCCCTGTTCGCAGCGAGCTGGCGGGCGGCCGCCGAGGGAGACTGGCCTTTGTTCGACGGCATCGCCCAGCGCGCCACCGCCTGGCGGGGCACGTCCGAAATGGCGCTGGAATCGCGCCAGCAGGGCGGCTCGTTCCTCTCCATCACGCGCACGGCCTGGCCGCATCCCGCGCTCGACGAGGTGCACCAGCGCCTGGACGGCGAGCTCGCCCTGCCGGTCGCCGTCGCGCTGGCCGCCTCGGTCCATGGCATCGCCCTCGAAACGGCACTGTCGGGCTATCTCCATGCCTTCACGGCCAACCTGATCTCGGCTGCGCTGCGCACGGTGCCGCTTGGGCAGACCGATGGCCAGATCGCCCTGGCCGCTCTCGAAGCGTCCGTCAGCGATACGGTCCGCACCGCCGTCGCCGTCGAATCCCTGGACGATGTCGGCACGGCGACGCCGCTGCTCGACTGGTGCTCGCTTCGCCACGAAACGCAATACACACGGCTCTTCCGCTCATGACCGCTTTGATGGCTCTGCTCCTGTTCATTGGCGTCGGTGCCATCGCCGTGATCCACGTGATGTGGGGCCTCGGCAGTCACTGGCCGGAAGCCAGCGAGGAGGTCTTGGCGCGCAGCGTGGTAGGCGATGGTCGCCGCCGCATGCCGCCGCCCTGGCAGTGCTTCGCGGTGGCGCTTGCTTTGGCAGCGATGGCGCTCTGGCCCTGGTATGTGCTGGGCCGGATCGAGGAACAGTTCGTGCTGGCAGGCACCTACACCATCGCCGGCATCTTCATGGCACGCGGTATAGCGGGCTTCAGCGCGCGCTGGCGGACGCATTTCACCGCCGAACCATTTGCCACGCGCAACCGGCGGTACTATTCGCCTTACTGCCTCTTGATTGGCGTGGGATACATCGCCCTGGTAGCCGGAGAACTGGACAAATGAACGTTCGTGGTCCGCTCAGAGTGGGGGTCGGCGGCCCTGTCGGATCAGGCAAGACCGCGCTCGTCGAGCGCCTGTGCAAGCGCATGCGCGGAGCCTACGACATCGCCGTGGTCACAAACGACATCTACACCAAGGAAGACGCCGAGTTTCTGACGCGGGCCGGCGCGCTGGCGCCCGACCGCATCGTCGGCGTGGAAACCGGCGGCTGTCCGCATACGGCGATCCGCGAGGACGCCTCGATCAATCTCGCCGCCGTCGCCGACATCGTGCGCAAGTGGCCGGATCTCGAGGTCGTGTTCGTCGAATCAGGCGGCGACAATCTTGCCGCGACCTTCTCGCCCGAGCTGGCCGATCTCACCATCTATGTGATCGACGTCGCGGCCGGCGAGAAGATCCCGCGCAAGGGCGGTCCCGGCATCACGCGGTCCGACCTGCTGGTCATCAACAAGATCGACCTCGCGCCGATGGTTGGCGCCAACCTCGACGTCATGGACCGCGACGCCCGCAAGATGCGCGGCCAGCGGCCGTTCCTTTTTTCCAATCTCAAGGAGAACAAGGGCGTGGAAGACATCGCAGCCTTCATCGTGCGGCAAGGCGGCCTGCCGGCGCGGCTGAACTGATCACGGCTGGCCTAGTAAAGAGGAGCACTCAATGAACATTCGAACGATCCGCCTGGCGGCCCTGCTCGTGACGGTGGCGAGTCCCGTGCTGGCCCACTCGGGCCACGAGACATCGGGATTTGCCCATCCCTTTACCGGCCTGGATCATTTGCTGGCGATGCTGGGCGTCGGCGTCTGGGCGTCGCTGCTGGCAATCAAGCGCCCCGCCGCCGCCTATCTGGTCCCGGTGGCCTTTATCTCGATGATGCTCGTTGGGGCAGCTGCTGGATTCGCGGGCATAAAATTGCCTCTCGTGGAGGCGGCCATTGTCTCGTCCGTGCTTGTTCTAGGCGCTCTTGTCATGGCTGCCGTGCGTCTTCCGTCTGCCGTGGCCATGGCCGTCGTCGGCCTGTTTGCAGTGTTTCACGGCTACGCCCACGCTATCGAAGCACCGACGAGCGGGACGGCCGTCTACATCGTGGGCTTCGTTGCCGCGACCGCCCTGCTGCACGTGGCCGGTCTGGGACTCGGATGGGTTGCAAGACGCTCGCGTGGTGATCTCGCCTTGCGCGCCCTGGGCGGCGCCGTGATGGCCGGCGGTGCGTTCGTGCTGATCGCCAATTAATCCTTTTCCCAAGGGCATCGGTTGGTTTGGCACGACTTTCGCTTCCCTTGATCCGTGGCGGGGAGAACCGTCGAAGATCAAGGAGAGCGGGATGAAATTGGGAACACTCATGCGGACGGGCCTCGTCACCGCCGGCCTCCTGGCCAGCGCGGCGACAAGCGCGTTGGCGCAGGCAGGGGATACGATCAAAGTCGGCGTCCTCCATTCATTGTCGGGCACGATGGCGATCAGCGAGACGACCTTGAAGGACGTCGTGCTGCTGATGATCGAAGAGCAGAACAAGAAGGGCGGCCTTCTGGGCAAGAAGCTCGAGGCCGTGGTGGTCGATCCGGCGTCGAACTGGCCGCTGTTCGCCGAGAAGGCGCGCGAGCTGCTGCAGAAGGAAAAAGTCGCCGTGGTATTCGGCTGCTGGACCTCGGTCAGCCGCAAGTCGGTGCTGCCGGTGTTCGAGGAGCTGAACGGCATCCTCTTCTACCCGGTCCAGTACGAGGGCCAGGAGAGCCAGCGTAACGTGTTCTACACCGGCGCCGCGCCCAACCAGGGGGATGTCCCGGCCTCTGTTGAAATTGTGAAGTAGGCGTTGCTCACCTTGAGCCTGTTAGGCTCGGGGTGTCGAATCCAACGAAGGAGAGCAACGCCGTGAAGAAGATTACCACATCAGCCGCCGGTGGTCCGGGGGC
>JABMNB010000138.1 GCA_013205335.1 Rhodospirillales bacterium | reverse complement strand
GCCGACTTCGACGCCGACCAGATCGGCTTTCGCTTCACAAACCTGCTGCGCGATGCGATCGGCGTGCTCTATGCGCTGGGACACCGCACCGCCGAGGCCGCTGTCGGCCACGATTTCGGCTCGTCGGTCGCCTCCTACGCGTCGCTGGTACGGCCCGACCTCTTCAGGCGCATGGTGTTGATGAGCGCGCCGTTCGCGGGGCCCTCGTCGGTGCCGTTCGACACCGACGGCAAGACGGCGCCCGCCAAGGCGCCCGACATCCATGCCGCGATGGCGGCGCTGCCGCGTCCACGCAAGCATTACCAGTGGTACCAGTCGACACGGGAAGCCAACGAGGAGCAGTGGCACGCCAGGCAGGGCCTGCACGATTTCCTGCGCGCCTACTATCACTACAAGAGCGCCGACTGGAAAGCGAACAAGCCCTACGAGTTGAAGGGCTGGACCGCCGAGGAACTGGCGAAGATGCCGACCTACTACATCATGGATCTCGCCGAGGGCATGGCCGAGACCGTCGCCAAACAGATGCCGAGCTCCGCCGAGATAGAGGCCGCCAAATGGCTCACCGACGACGAGCTCGCCGTCTATGCCGGCGAGTACCAACGCACCGGCTTCCAGGGCGGCCTCAACTGGTATCGCGCCCGCACCAGCGGCCGCGTGACGCCCGAACTGGAGATCTTCACCGGTCGCACCATCGAGCAGCCCTCGACCTTCATCTCGGGCAAGAGCGACTGGGGCAACTACCAGTCGCCCGGCGCACTGGAGAAGATGCAGAAGAGCGCCTGCACCAACATGAGGGAGATCTACATGGTCGAGGGCGCCGGCCACTGGGTGCAGCAGGAACAGGCGGCCGAAGTGAGCCGGCTGCTGGTCAAGTTCCTCAAGGAGACCGGCGCCTGAGCGCGCGGCTCGAGCTCTCGCGCGACGAGGAGGCCGGCATTGGCTCGCATGCCCTGCCTGCACTGGCCAACGCCCACGTCGATCGCGTCAGCCAGTCGGCCGTCGGCTTCGAGGTCAAGCCGACCTGGTGACGGGCTAAACGCCCAAAGCCTCCGCGAGCGCGACAAAGTCTTTGGCATGGACGTCGAACCACGGTTCCGGCGCGATGTCAGGCTGTGCGCCCGGACCGAATTCCAGCGGGCGCGCCACGAACGCCGTGCGCATGCCGAAGGCACGCGCGGCCCTGAGATCGTATTTGTGGCAGGCCACCATCATGATCTCCTCGGGCCGGTAGCCGAGGAGATCGACCGCGAGCTGGTAGACGGCCGGCGCAGGCTTGTAGCTCCGTGCGAGCTCCGCCGTCAGCACTGCGTCGAACGGCAGCCCCGCGTGCTTGACCACCGCGACCATGGTCCTCATCCCGGCGTTGGAGAGCGTCGAGGTGACGAAACGCCGACGCAGCCGCGCGAGCCCCTCCACGCTGTCCGGCCAGGCATCGAGACGGCTCCAGACCTGGTTAAGCTCGTCGCGTTCGGCGCTGGTGAAGGTCCCCGACAGACCATGCTGCTGCAGCAAGACATCCAGAGTCTCGCGATAGATGAGATCCACCCTGAGCCACGGCCGCTGGCCGGCGATGATCTGGTCGAGCACCGCGCGATAGAGGTCGCGCCAGTCGGAGGACAGGGCGCCCCAGTCGATCTGCAGGCCCTTTGCGCTGTTCACCGCATCGCCCAGCCGCAGGAGCGGCCGGCAGAAGTCGGCACAGGTACCCTGGACGTCGAAGGTGAGCGCCCGGACGTTCGCCAGTGATGCCGCGTGCGCCATGTCCTTCATCGCCCCTCTTGCCCGGCCGAGCATCGCCTGCGAATTCGGCTGGCGTCAAAGTATCGCCGCGCGATAACGTGGTTGACGCCGTCATCCAGCGTCGGCAACCCGCTCACGAAGGGAGCCAATCCTGACCGACGCCTCACCGGGTCCCCTTTCGATCAGGACGCTTCGCGCGGCCCTTGTCGAGGGGCGCGAGCCTCCACCGCTGCAGGCCATCGCCCGCCTGTCGTCCTACCGCTGGTTCGTCGTCGGAACGGTGTGCATCGGTGCATCCATGGGCCAGATCGATGCCAGCATGACGCAAGTGCTGCTGCCGCGGCTCGAGGTCGAGTTCGGCGCGCGCCTCAGCAGCGTCAGCTGGGTCGCGGTTGCCTATCTGCTGGCCATGGCGTCGTTCACGCCGATCTTCGG
>JABMNB010000137.1 GCA_013205335.1 Rhodospirillales bacterium | reverse complement strand
CCCCTTCCCTTTCTGGACTGCCTCCATTCTACCCAAATTCCTTCGTCTCGGCGGGGGGCGACAGGAACTCCGTCAGCTTGCCTTGCAGTTCGGCGGGGGTCATACGGCGACCTCCTCGGAATCACCAAAGGTCCACACGAGGGCAGCCAGTTGATCGAGGAACGGCTTTTCGACAAAGGAATGTCGGACATGAAGCCGCCCCTTCCTTTGCATAAAATGGCACGAAACCCAGCGCATCGCCACGGATTCTATGTATACGCAACCAGCTTGCAGACAATAACTTGTGGACGACGACGTGCGACTCTAGGCATAAAACATGGCCTAATTCTCGCCTTCGACCAGCGGTTTATGCAGACGCCATTTCGTCCAGCGGCCCGTTCCACTAGGCCGAATCGTTTCTTCTCGCTTCATTTCCTGAAGCAGATTCATCACGAAGTTCTTCTTCTGGTCTTCGTTCAGGGCATCCGAGATTTTTCCCAGAAGCAGCTTGTCGATGTCTTCCCGTTTCGCCTCGGTCTTCTTGTCGAGCAATTCCACGACCATCTTCTTGCAATACGCTTTGTCGATTCCTCGCTTGTTGAGGTAATCTTCCACCGTATCCGTTGCCGCCGCCACTTCCGCCGATACGAACAGGTTCGGACGACGCCCTTCCACCAGTTTCTTCGCCTTGACCGACTTGAACTCGTCGTCGGCCAGGGGTTTCCCCTTCTGCACTTTGTCCAGGGCGATCACATCCCACAAATCGAGGTCCGCCCTCGCCATCAGCATCCGGGTGTACCGTTCATCCAGTACCTTGTTGCTGATGACCACCTTGACCTCGTTCGGGTCGGAGAGATCGTAATCCGGCATCGGGAACGAGCGTTTCTTCTGGGCTTGAAAAATCCGCTTGATGCCGCTGCCGATGGTGTCGATCATTTGCAACCCGACCATCGCCTGCGACAAAAACGCATTGCGATAGACGCTGAACGGCGCATCCCGACGAATCACGCTTTCCACGTCGCCGGGAAGGAACGCACCCATGTTGACAACCACCAGCCGATCCTCGAATTCGACCACATTGATGCGCCCACTGCACGAATAATCCTGATGGGCGATGGCATTGTGCAGCGTTTCCCGCAGCACCCACGGGTCGTACTGCAACAACTCGACCGGAAACATCGTTCCCCACGGCAGTACCCGGCTCGTCAGATTGCGAATGTTGCCAAGCACCGCATCGACGGCGAGCAAGAACGGCGGGCCATAATGCTTGTAATCCCGCTCCAGCCCGTCCCTGTCTTTCAAAATCCAACTCAGTTGCGGATGCGATCCAGCCAGAAAATGATCGGACTCCGGCCTGCCCAGCAGAATGATCGCCGTTCGGGTGATCTTGCCGCCGATGCACACCTTGGCCTTGTTCAGGAAAGTCTCGTCACTCCAGGCATCGACTTCTGCCGCCAGATTCGGGTTCTTCTTTTTGTACTCCTGCCGGGCGAAGGCGATAGCATTGGGGTCGAGATCGTTCAGCGTTGCCCCGTCGCAAATCTGCGCCGACCAGTCTTCTTGAACGACCTGTTTCCGAATCTGTTCGAGTTCGTGCAGGTTCAGCGGCACAAGGGCTTCATGATCTCGGCCATAGAAATGCCCCTTCCACGAAGTCGGTGAGCCTCGTAGCGCCGCCGGGATCTGGAACATCACGACCCGGCCCTGCGAGGTGGCAACTTCGTGAATCTCCTCGAAGGTCAAGTGATGACTGGTGTGGACGGCGATTTCCTGCTTGAGGCTATCGAGGTCGGGACGCCGAGGACGAAACTGCGACCCAACGATGGGGCGGGGAACCGGCTTATCCTTCACGCCGAAGACGAGCCAGCCAAACGGTTGCCCCTTGAGGTTGGCTTCGTTGCTCAGGGCCGAGAAATACTTGCCGAGGTCGTCGAAGTCGAAGTTGTTCTTCGCTTCCTTGAACTCGACCCATTCCGTCTCGGCGGGGAGCGACAGGAACTCCGTCAGCTTGGCTTGCAGTTCGGCGGGGGTCATACGGCGACCTCCTCGGCGATGATTCGCCCTTTCCCCGTCAGTTTCCTCTTTTGGTTTCGGCTGTTGGGCTTTTCGGGTATCGTATAAGCAAGCAGATTGAGTTCCGTTAATCGCTGTAGGGCTTTCTTGACATGCCCGCACAAAGTTTCATAGCCGAGGGCTTGGAGAATCTCTTGCTTGCTCAGCGGATGATCCAAACACACACGCAGAATCTGACGCTCGGTTTCGCTTAGCGCAACTGGGGCCTCAACTGGGGCCTCAACTGGGATAAACGATGGATGAAGCAGCAACTCCACCAGAAAATAGGTGCGGCCTTCGTCCGTCTCGAAGTGCGGCGGCGGCGAGCCGTTCTTCTTCATGGCATCGTGAATAATGGGAATCCCCGTGCTGCGGCCCTCCGTCATTTCCAGTTCTTTCAGGAATTTGCCGATGCGGCGGTTGCGATAACGACTGGCCACAAATCGGCGGTCGCGCATCGATGCCATCCGAATCGATGGGTCGGGACCAGGAAAGCTGACGATCTGAATTCGATCCGGGTTGATGCGAACTTCAATCGGCTCGCGCTGGTCGTAGCCTCGATGATACACCGCATTAACAAGGGCCTCCTCAAGGGCGGCGAAGGGGTAATTGAAAACGCGCTCCGCTTCGGCCCGATCCGGAAACTTGGTGATCCGCTCTTCGAGGACCACGTTTCGCAGATGGCGCAAGGCATCCCGCAATTGCTGGTCCAGTGGCCCGCGAAATATCCGCTCTTCGATTTTCGTGCCGGCCACGCCTTCGGGAAAATGGACAACTTCAATCTGCGCCCCTGGAAAGAACGTCTCCGGTGCTTCATGAAAGAACATCATGCCGACATTACGGAATGTGTCAAGATCTTTGAGACAACTTTTTTGAAAAGT
>JABMNB010000136.1 GCA_013205335.1 Rhodospirillales bacterium | reverse complement strand
CGCGCTGGAGCTCGAGTGACTGGCCCTTGACCGCGATATCGACGCCGCCTGGATGCCGCCGCCAGTCGACAGCCATGTCGGTCTGGCCGAGCTTGAGCTGCTGCAGGCTGATCTGCTGCACGCTGCTGTCGTTGCCGAAGCGCATCTGGCCCTTGGCCTGCAATCCGTCACCCCGGCCGTCGCCGCGGCCGTCGAAGTCCGCCGTCGTGATCTTGCCGCCCGCGGCAAGCTTCAGGGTCATGGTTGCAAGAGCCTCAGCGCCCGCTTCCTTGCTCCAGGCAAGGGGCGTGACGGTCAATTTCGCGGCTTTCATGTCGAAACGGCCCGTGACTTCACCGGTGCCATTGGTGGCGACTTGGTATTGCAGCGTCGTGCCGACGGGGCCGACGACATAAGGTTCGACCGACGGAAATCCTGCTTTCTCGACGATGGTAGCGGGCACCGTGCCCTTAACGTCGTAGCGCCGGCGGAAGGGAGCCTTCGCCGCGAACAGCTCACGCCACGTGACGTCGACCAGGCTGCCGTCGAGTTTGCCTTGCCCCACGACACTCAGCTCGGAATTGCCGTACTTAACGCGTGCCGTCGCGTCGGTGAGATCGACGTCACCCAGTACGTCCTTCAGCGAGAAGGCGGTGAGCTGCGCAACGGCGGCGATCTCCAGTTCCGCAACGGTGAGCGCGTCGATCAGGGGGAAGCCGAGCGATACGTCGACCGCAACGTTGCCGCCCAGCCGGCGATAATCGTAGAGCACCTCCTTGGGCAGGCCCAATCTGGGCCTTGCCACGAACCGGATGACGTCCTGGGCCGAGCCCGTGATCGGTAACTTGATTGCCGCCCTTTGGACCGGCTTGTCGAGATCGGTCAGGTCGATCGTGCCGTTCGTGACCGTGAGATTGACCGCATTGCCGCGCGCGACGTCGAAACGCAGGGTACCGCCCTCGTAGCGGGCCTTGCCCGACACGTCCTTGATTTCGGGCATGTGTGCCATGTAGCGCACGGTCAGGCCGCCATAGTCGAGAAAGGCGGCCAGACGGTCGAACTTCAGGGCCGAGAGGTCGTCGACGGGCGCACTCAGCACGAACTCCGCGGCCACGTCCACCGTGCCATTGCTTACATTGGCGATCGACCATCGACGACCGCCCTGCGCGAACTCCAGGGGCCAATAATCGCCCAGCCTGTCGACCGGAATTTGCCGCACCTCGGCGCGTCCGGCGAAGTGGCGCTCGTTCTCGGAGCGGTGGCCCGCGCCGGTGATGACGACCCTTGCAGCTCCGAGATCGAAGTCAACGCGTTCGATCTTCGAGGTGTGCTCGACATTGTCGACGCTGAATCGCGCGCTCATCGCGTTCACCGGGTGGGCCGCCGGCAGGATACCGGGAAGGGTTACGCTGCCGCTTCCGCCGGTGATGTCGACAGCCACCGTCTTGACCTCTCCCTTGCCGGTTCCCTCGATCTGCAGGCGGCCGGACAGGGCAATGTCGACGCCGCGCAGGACGGCCAGATCGGACGAAAGATCGGCGAAGATCCAGGGCTTGAAGCCCGAGACCTTGGCCTCGAGCGAGATGCGGCTGCGGTCGCGCGTGTAGACACCGGCCAGCGAGAGGTCGAAGGGGTCGCCGTGTCCGACTACGCGGGCATTCGCCGTGATGAAGACGCCGGCGGCATCGCGGCGGAGCTGCGCACCGGCATCCGGTGCGGTCCAGGTCAGTCCGGATTTCCGATCCCTGATCGTGACATTGGCCCGCTCGATCAACACCGAATCGAGCTGGCCGATCAGCGACTTGTAGTTCGGTTCGGCCAGGAGCTGGTCGACCAGAAGGGACACCGCCTCGCCCTGCGAGCCTCCTTCCTGCGACGTGAAAACTCTCTGGAAGACCCCACCCTCGCGCGCGATTTCGGCCTCGATGACGGGCCGGGTGATCGTGATCGACGTCGGCAACAGCATGCCCTGGACGACCGAGCGCGGTTCGAAGGTCAGCGACGCCTCTGGCGCCGTGGCGACGACCTGGTTTTGTTCGTTGGTGAAGCGCAGACCCGTGAACGCCAGCCTGATCGGCCGGCTTAGGCCGCTCCATTCGAAGAATATCCGGTCGAAGTCCGGGTGGATGTCGTTACCCGGCGCGTCGATCAGCCGGGCAATCCGCGGCTTCATGAAGTCGAGATCGACGGGTCCGGCCATCAGCCGCAGCGCCGCAACCACAGCCAGTGCAGCCACGGCGAGCACCAGACCGACCGCTACGCGTAGAACTACCCGATAGGTCCGCTTGACCAAACTCGACTCTTTCCGTTTCTTGACGACCACGGCGCGCTTGGGCAAGCGTTCCGTTGCAAATGAGAATTTACCCGTCGACACATTGAATGTCTTGGCTTTCGACCTCGCGCCTTCCACGTCCGCACAACGAGGAGCGGCAAGCCGTGGCGTGGACCCGTTGGGATGAGCGCGCCGCGCGGCCCGACGAACCCTCGGCCGTCGCACTGCTCGATGCTCTGTTCGGCAACAGCCCCTACCTGACTGAGACGGCGTTACAGAGCCCGGTTTTTATGACCGATCTATGGCATCGCGGTCCCGACGCCGCCGTGGCTGACCTGACGGCCGAACTTGCCGTGGTACGAAGCGACGCCTCGACGGGCGCCGCGCCGGTCGACATTGCGTCCAGGCTTCGCCGCCTCAAGCGCCGCGTGGCACTCACCATTGCCGTCGCCGACATCGCGGGCGCCTGGCCGCTCGACCGCATCACCGGCCAGCTCAGCGACTTCGCTTCGGGCTGCCTGCGCGCCCTCACCGATTCGATCCTCGTCCAGCTCGAGCGTGACGGGCAGCTTGCGATCGGCGGGAAGCCCGACGCCGCGGCCTTCACCGTGCTTGGCATGGGCAAACTGGGGGCCGGGGAGCTCAACTATTCGAGCGATATCGACCTCATCCTCCTCTATGACCGCGATGCGCCAGCGCTGGCCGGGAACGAGCAATTGTCGCGCCACTTCGTGCGCGCCGCGCGGCTGCTGGTGCAGCTGATGTCGGAGATCTCGGTCGATGGCTACATCTTCCGCACCGATCTCCGGCTCCGCCCCGATCCGGGCTCGACGCCGCTTGCGATGTCGGTCCAGGCGGCGGAACTCTATTACGAGAGCGTCGGCCAGAACTGGGAACGCGCCGCCATGATCAAGGCGCATCCCGTGGGAGGCAACGAAGCCGTAGGGGCCGCGTTCATCGCCGATATGACTCCGTACATATGGCGCAAGCATCTCGACTTCGCCGCGATCCACGACATCCATTCGATCAAGCGACAGATCGATGCCCATCGCGGGGGCGGGACGGTCAAGGTTCTGGGACACAATGTGAAGCTCGGCCGCGGCGGCATCCGCGAGATAGAGTTCTTCGCCCAGACCCAGCAGCTCATCTTCGGCGGACGCAATCCCTCCCTCAGGCTGCGCGCCACCTGCCAGACGTTGCGGGCACTCGCCGCCGCAGGTCACATCACCGGCAAGGCCGCCGACGAGCTGAGCGAGGCCTACAGCTTCCTGCGCCGCGTCGAGCATCGCCTGCAGATGATCGACGATCGGCAGACCCATTCCATACCGGCCGACGCGCCGGGCGTGGCCGCCGTAGCGACATTTCTGGGATACGACACGTCGGAGGCCTTCCAGGCAGAACTGCTGGCGACCTTGCGACTCGTCGAAGGTCACTACGCCAACCTCTTCGAGGAGGCGCCGAGCCTGGCCGGCCCGGGCGGAAACCTGGTCTTCACCGGCACCGACGACGATCCGGGCACGCTGGAGACCCTGAAGTCGCTGGGCTTTCGCGATGCCTCGGCAGCCGCCGGCATCGTACGACGCTGGCATCATGGCCGCTTCCGCTCGACCGCGACGGCCCGCGCCCGCGAGCTCCTGACCGAATTGATGCCCGGCCTGCTGAAGGAGCTGGGAGGCACGGCCGCACCTGACCAGGCTCTGTTGAACTTCGACCTGTTCCTCAGCAACCTGCCGGCCGGGGTGCAGCTCTTCTCGCTGTTCAAGGCCAACCCTGCGCTGCTCGAATTGCTGGCCACGATCATGGGCAGCGCGCCGGGCCTCGCGGCCCACCTCGCGCGCCGCACCCTCCTTCTGGATTCGGTGCTCTCGCCCGACTTCTACCGGCCGCTGCCCCCGGCCTCGGAGATGACGGCAGATCTCGCCGCGACGCTTGCCCGCGTCGACCACGAGCAGGATATCCTCGATCTGGCACGCCGCTGGGCCAATGACCGCCGCTTCCAGGTGGGCGTCCAGCAGCTCAAGCGCATCGTCACCCCGGCCGAGGCCGGCCTCGCCTATTCCGACATCGCCGCCGCCACGATTTCCGCGCTCTGCGACCGCGTGGAGCAACGCTTCGCTGAGGCCCATGGCGGCTTCCAGGGCCAGAGACTGGCTGTTCTTGGCCTGGGCAAGCTCGGCAGCCGCGAGATGTCGGCCACTTCCGACCTCGACCTGATCTTCGTCTACGACATACCGGCCGGCATGGAAGTGTCCGACGGCGCGAAGCCCCTGTCGCCGGTCCAGTACTACACCCGACTCAGCCAGAAGATCGTGACGGCGCTGACCGCCCACACCAACGAGGGCGCGCTCTACGAGGTCGACATGCGCCTGCGGCCGTCGGGCCGCTCCGGGCCGCTCGCCAATTCGCTGGAGGGATTCGAAACCTATCACGCGCAGTCGTCGTGGACGTGGGAGCACATGGCGCTGACGCGGATGCGCGTGATCCACGGCCCGCTGGAACTGGTCGAACGCCTGACCGAGAACGTGAAGGCCACCCTTTGCCGCAAGCGTGACCCCGCGACGCTGGTCCGCGACGTCGCCGACATGCGCGACCGTATCGCCCAGCATGCGCCGCCCAAGAGCCGGTGGGACTTCAAGCACCTGCCCGG
>JABMNB010000135.1 GCA_013205335.1 Rhodospirillales bacterium | reverse complement strand
GTTCAACCTCTATGTCGCGCTTGAACTCCTGACATTTTCCGCCATCCCGCTGGTCAGTCTCGGCGGGAAGGCCGAGACTCTTTCTGCCGCGCTGCGCTACCTGATTTTCGCCCTGCTGGGTTCGGCACTCTATCTTCTCGGCACAGCCCTGCTGTACGGCTCCTACGGGACGCTCGATATCATTCTCCTTGCAGGACGGGTCCGTCCCGACATCGCGACTATCGCCGCATGCGCCCTCATGACGGTCGGCCTCCTCGCCAAGACGGCGCTCTTTCCGATGCATTTCTGGCTGCCGCCGGCCCATGCAGGCGCGCCGGCGGCGGCCAGCGCCATACTGTCCGCGCTGGTCGTCAAGGCGTCCTTCTTCCTGCTGCTTCGACTATGGTTCGGCGTCATGCCCAATGTCGTCAACACGTCCTCGGCGCAGCTCATCGCCATATTGGGCGCGGGCGGTATCCTGTTCGGCAGCGTGCTTGCGTTGCGTCAAGCCAGGCTCAAGTTGCTGGTCGCCTATTCTACCGTCGCGCAGATCGGCTACCTGTTCCTGATGTTCCCTCTGATCACGGCCGCCGGCGCGAACCTCGCCGACAGCGCCGACGCCTGGGCGGGCGGCCTCGTGCAGGCGATTTCCCACGCGCTCGCCAAGGCCGCGATGTTCATGGCAGCAGGCCTGGTCGCCGAGGCCATCGGTCACGACCGGCTGAAGGATCTCGGCGGAGTTGGCCGGGCCTTGCCGGTAACGGTGATCGCCTTCGGTGTGGGCGGAATGTCCCTGATGGGGCTGGCACCCAGCGGCGGCTACATCGCGAAGCAGTTCCTGGAGACCGCCATGAACGCGACCGGGCAGTCGTGGCTGGGATGGGTGACGATGGTGGGGGGGCTGTTGAGCTTTCTCTATGTCTTGCGCGTGCTTGTCGCTGTCCTGTTCAAGGCAAATGGGAAAGCCGAGTTCGCGCCGGTTTCGCTCGGCCGCCAGGCCGTCACGCTTGGGCTGGCGCTCTGTGCCGTAGGGCTGGGCCTGCTTCCCGGCGGGTTCGGTATCCTGCAGATCGGGCGCCTGCCGCTCGGTGGCGGCGTCCTGCCATGACGGCTGCTCGGCAAAAGATCACCCCACGCTCGCGGAAGACGACCCGGTGATGACAGAGCCGCTGGCGAACCGGATCCTGCGAAAATGTGGCGACGCATGTGATCGTATCGACCTTTGGCTGCAATCCTGGCCGATCGTCGGGACGATCTTGCTCACCCTCCTGGTGGCTTTTGGCCTGCTCCTGATGAGATTCGGGGCCTGAGCGGCGCGCCGGGGCGCTCAGGCCCGCCGATCCCGCCCGTCCGCCCCATGGCCTCCATGGTGCAGGCTCGCGTGGCTGATGCCAAAGATTGGCCGCCCAAGCCGTCGAGAGGGACCCGGAAAATTTCCTGTCTAATTTGACACTATGTGTGAAATTTTTGTTCCAGTGCAATTTTGTTGCATTGCGGCAATTGTCAGGGGCCGGCGCGGCATGCGACTTACTACTCGCATGAACCCACAGAATCCGAACGAATCCGACACTGCCCCAGTCGCTTCTGGCAGGGTCGAGCGCGAACCCTTGCTCGTCGATTTCGCCTTGCAGGGTGGTGGATCGCATGGCGCCTTCACGTGGGGCGTACTCGACCGGCTCCTGGAAGAGCGCTGGCTAAACATCGAAGCGATCTCGGGCACCTCGGCCGGCGCCATGAATGCCGCCGTGCTCGTCGACGGGCATGCCAAGGGCGGCGCCGAAGGCGCGCGCGCCGCGCTCGAAGCTTTCTGGCGCAGCGTCTCGGACGCCGCCACGATGAGTCCCCTGCGCCGCGGCCCGATCGACGTGCTGCTTGGTCGCTGGACGCTGGACCATTCTCCCACCTATGTCGCCATGGACATCATGACGAGGCTGTTCTCGCCATATGACCTGGCCTTCTCGGGCGGCAATCCGCTTCACGATATCCTGCTGGCAACGTCGATTTTGCGCGGCTCGCAAAGGCACCGATCAAGCTCTTCATCACTGCCACCAATGTCCAGACCGGACGCGGACGGGTGTTCCGCAACGACGAGATCTCGGCGGAGGTGCTAATGGCTTCAGCCTGCCTGCCGACCATGTTCCAGGCCGTCGAGATCGATGGCCAGCCCTACTGGGACGGCGGCTTCGCCGGCAATCCCACCATGACGCCTCTGGTGCGGGAGTGCGCCTCCAACGACACGATCCTGGTGGCCATAAATCCCGTCGAGCGGCCGGGAACGCCGAAATCGGCCCGCGACATCATCAATCGTCTCAACGAGGTCTCGTTCAACGCCGTCCTCCTCAAGGAACTGCGCATGATCGCCCTGTTGCGGCAGGTCGCCGATGCCGGGACCAGCGAAGGCGCGCTCTGGGCGCGCATGCGCATCCATCTGATTCGCAGCGATCTGCTGAGTGAGCTCGGTGCTTCCTCCAAACTCAATGCCGAATGGCCGTTCCTCTGCATGCTGCGTGACGAAGGGCGGCGTGCGGCAGATGCCTTCCTCGCCGCCCATGGCGACACGCTGGGCAAGTCCTCGACGCTCGACATCGACCAACTGATCGACCGGATCTAGGGCGATGGGTCTGCTCGGCATCCTGCTCGGCCTCGGGCTGCTCGTCGGGTTATCTTTTCGTGGCTGGAGCGTCCTGCTGCTGGCACCGGCCGCCGCGCTGATCGCCGCGGGCTTCGCCGGCGAACCCTTGCTTGCCCACTGGACGCAGACCTTCATGGAAAGCGCCGGCCGCTTCATTGCACAGTTCTTTCCGCTGTTCCTGCTGGGCGCATTGTTCGGCAAGCTGATGGACGACAGCGGGTCGGTGTCGGCGATCGCGCGATTCATGACCGAGAAGCTCGGCACCGGCCGCGCGATTCTTGCCGTGGTCCTTGCTGGCGCGCTGGTCACCTATGGTGGGGTCAGCCTGTTCGTCGCCTTCTTCGTGCTGGGCCCGATGGCGCAGGCACTTTTCCAGTCGTCCGACATCCCGCGCCGCCTCATGCCGGCAACGATTGCTCTGGGCGCCTCAACCTTCACCATGTCGGCTCTGCCTGGGTCTCCGGCGATCCAGAACGCCATCCCGATGCCATTCTTCGGCACGACTCTTTTTGCCGCGCCAGGGCTGGGTCTCATCGCTTCGGTGATCATTCTGGCTTTTGGCCTGTGGTGGCTGCGGCG
>JABMNB010000134.1 GCA_013205335.1 Rhodospirillales bacterium | reverse complement strand
TTCAGGCCGAGGCCGACGCCCGCCGGCACGAGTTCGACACGCTCGAAGCGCAGCTCGCCGACGTCGCCAGCGCGCGCAGCCAGACGGTCGAACTCGCCAGGACGGGCTCGGCGATCGCCTGGGGCGCCGTCGTCGTCAGCGTGCTCGTGACTGTCGCGTTCATGGCCGCGCTGTGGTTCGTCGTTCGCCAGGAGATCCCGCTCGCTTCGCGCGAGATCGCCTACATCCTGCTGGGGACGCTGGGCGCCAAGTTCGGCGACATCGTCGCCTACTGGGTCGGCTCCAGCTCGGGCTCGGCGCAGAAGTCCGCGGCGCTGGAAAAGGCCATCGCTGCCGGGGGAGGGCGCTAGATGCCGGCCGACACCGACATCGGCAACATGGCGTTGAGCCGTCTCGGCACGCGCGCCACCATCGCCGACCTGACCGAGAACAGCACCGAGGCGCGCCAGATCAATCTCTGGTACGCCACCGTGCGCGACGAACTCCAGTCGCTGGTCGACTGGAACTTCAACCGCGCGACGCAGGCGCTGGCCGCCTCGGGCTCGCCGCCGGCCCGCTGGTCCGCCAGCTATGCCTATCCGTCGGACTGCCTGCGGATGCGGCGGCTCGATTTCGGTGCCTCGACCTGGCGCTCGGGCGAGCCGGCCAGCGGCTTCGAGATCGCCTCGAGCGGCAGCAGCACCTTCCTCTACTGCAACGAGGACCAGGTCACCGCGGTGTTCGCGCAGCGCGTCGTCGATCCGGCCCGCTTCACGCCGGGCTTCATCCTGGCCTTCGTCGATTGTCTCGCGGCCTCAATCGCGCTCGCCATCACGCAGAAAGCCGATCTCGCCGAGCGTCTCGCGCGCCGTGCCCAGGAGCGCATCGAGCGCGCCATGGCCGACAGCGCCAACGAAGGCATGATCCCGGCCGAGGCCGAGCGGCCGGCGCAAAGCCTCGCGGTGCGTGACTTCGACGGGAGCGTGCCATGACCCTGCACATCGTCCTGCCGAGCTTCGCGGCGGGCGAACTGGCGCCGGCGCTGCAGGGCCGCGTCGACCTGGCCAAGTACCAGGTGGGCCTCGCGACCTGTCTCAACTGGTTCGTCCATCCGTTCGGCGGCGTCAGCACCCGCGCCGGGACGGCCTTCGTGGGCGAGGCCTGCGACGCGGCGGTGCGCAGCCGCCTGATCCCGTTCAGCTTCAACACGCAGCAGACCTACGTGCTGGAATTCGCCGACCGCAAGATGCGTGTCGTAAAGGATGGCGGCTATGTGCTGGAGGCCGCGGTGGCGGTGACCGGCATCACGCGCGCCAGCCCCGGCGTCGTGACCACGGCCGCGCCGCACGGCCTGTCGAGCGGCGATGCCGTATGGCTGGACGGGCTCCAGGGCATGGAGGAGGTCAACCGCCGCCGCTTCACCGTGACGGTGCTGGGCGGCTCGACCTACTCCCTCGGGATCGACACGTCGGCCTATGGGGCCTGGACCTCGGGCGGGACGGCGGCCCGCGTCCACACGATCACGACACCCTATATCGAGGCCGATCTTCCACAGCTGAAATACGTTCAGAGCGCCGACACGATGACGCTCACGCACCCGTCCCATGCCCCGCGCAACCTGGCGCGCACCGGGCACGCGTCGTGGGCTCTCGCGACGATCACCTATGCGCCGATGCAGCAGCCGCCGACCGCGCTGGTCTCCAGCTCGCCCGGTGCGGGCTTCGACTATGTCGTCACGGCGGTGAGCGACGAGACCGGCGAGGAAAGCGTCGCGTCGGCGCCGGTGAGCGTCACGACGCAGACGTCCAGGATCACCTGGACGGATGCCGCGGGGGCGACCTCCTGCAATATCTACAAGGGCAAGAACGGCGTGTATGGCTTCATCGGCCGGGCAGGAGCGGGGGCAACGGGTTTCACCGACACGACGGTGGCGCCGGATACGTCCGACACGCCGCCCGAGAGCAAGAACCCGTTCAGCGGGGCCGACAAATACCCCGGCTGCTCGACCTATCACGAAGGGCGGCAATGGTATGCCCGCACCAACCAGAAGCCGCAGACGCTCTACAGCTCAGCCTCGGCCGCCTTCAACAACATGAACACCAGCTCGCCGTCGAAGGACAGCGACGCCATCACCCGGACCATCGCCAGCCGCGAGGTCAACGAGATCCGCTTCCTGCTCAGCCTCAACGTCCTGCTGGTCTGGACCTCGGGCGCGGTGTGGAAGGCGTGGGCCGGCGCACAGGCCGATGTGATGACGCCGGCCAATTGCGCGGTGAAGCCGCAGAGCTATGAGGGCATCGCCGACATCCCGCCGATCGCCACCGAGAGCGCGGCGCTCTACGTCACGGCCTCCGCCAGGAAGGTGCGCGACGTGGCCTACGATTTCGGCTCCGACAGCTGGGCGGGCCGCAACGTCTCGATCCTCGCGGGCCATCTGTTCGAGGCGCACGGCATCGAGGAATGGGCCTATGCGCGCGATCCGCACGGCATCGTCTGGTGCGTGCGCGCCGACGGCGTGCTGCTGGCCTTCACCTATCTGAAGGAACACGACGTCTACGCCTGGTCGCGCCATGTCACCGACGGCGCGGTCGAGAGCGTGGCGGCGGTGCAGGAGGGCGACGAGACGATCCTGTATCTCTCGGTGAAGCGCAGCGTCGGCGGCACGACAAAGCGTTTCGTCGAGCGCATGGCCAGCCGCTATTTCGCCGACGTCCAGTCCGCCTGGTGCGTCGATGGCGGCACGCGCTACGACGGCTGGAACAGGGACGCGGCCCGCAGCCTCGCCATCGCGGGCGCGACCTACTCTGCCGGCGATGGCGTGACTCTGACGGCGGCGGGCCACGGTCCGTTCAGCGCCGCGTCGATCGGCGCCCGCTACATCCTGCGCAGCGGCCAGAACCAGGTCACGGTGACGGTCGTGTCGTATGGCGATGCGAGCCACGTCGGCGCCACGCTCGACATCGCTCCGCATGCCAGCCTGCAGGATCTCGCAACGGCGGATTGGGCGCTGGCCTCGCTCTCCCTGGGCGGGCTCTGGCATCTCGAGGGACGCGAACTCGCGGTGATGGCCGACGGATCGGTGCAGCCCAACGCCACGGTGAGCAACGGCACGATCACGCTGCCGCGCGCCTCCGGGGCGATCCTCGCGGGCCTTCCCTATGTCTGCGACCTCGAGACGCTGAACCTCGAGGCCGGGCCGCCGACGCTGCAGGGCCGCCAGAAAGTGGTGAACGAGGTCGTGCTGAGGGTGAAGGACACGCGTGGCCTCAGCGCCGGCCCGACGCCGGATCGCCTCGTCGA
>JABMNB010000133.1 GCA_013205335.1 Rhodospirillales bacterium | reverse complement strand
TGCCCCCGGACCACCGGCGGCTGATGTGGTAATCTTCTTCACGGCGTTGCTCTCCTTCGTTGGATTCGACACCCCGAGCCTAACAGGCTCAAGGTGAGCAACGCCTACTTCACAATTTCAACAGAGGCCGGGACATCCCCGCCCGCGACTTTGAATGTCCGATAGTCAAACTGTTCCATGAGTTGCAGGCGGTGTTTGTGGTAGTGTAATTGGAATAGTCTTCTACATCCAACGTCAACGTCGGGGAAAAATTATGAAGAAAGCTGGTTTTGCTCTGCTAGGCTTGGGTTTGTTGCTGCCGAACGTTGCCGGCGCCCAGGCGATCAACGCTCAGGAAGGCTTCTACATCGGTGCCGGCGGCGGTGCCGCCTGGTTCATCGGCTCGAATCCCAACGCTCAGAGCTGGACCGGCTGGTCGGTCGGCGGCAAGGCCGGCTACGACTTCGTGGGGCCTCGTCTCGAACTCGAAGCCGGCTACGGTCAGATCCCAACCACTGCCAACATTCCGGGCACGGCGATCAACGGCAAGGTCGGCCAGCTCACCGTGATGGCGAACCTTCTGTACGATTTCATGCCGACCTCGGTCATTACGCCCTATATCGGCGCTGGTGCCGGTATCGCCTTCGTGGACAGCAACAGCTCGCTGGGCAGCACGCAGTTCGCCTATCAGGGCATGGTCGGCGTCGCCTACAACGTGAGCGAGCAGCTGCGGTTCGCGGTCGAAGCCCGCTACCTCGGAACGACGAACCCCAACGTCAACGTGCCGACGATTGGCAACGTGAGCTTCCCGAACCAGAACATCCTGGCCTTGGTTGGCGTCTCCTACAAGTTCAATTCGCCGCCGCCGCCGCCGCCGCCGCAGGCCCCGATGGTCGCTCCGCCGTCGTTCATGGTTTTCTTCGACTGGGATCGCGCGAACCTGTCGGCCCAGGCTCTGAACACGATCAAGCAGGCCGCCGGCGCCTACAAGGCGAAGGGCAATGCCCGTATCACGGCGACCGGCCACACCGACACGTCGGGCTCGGAAGCCTACAACATGGCGCTGTCGCTGCGCCGTGCGAACGCTGTGAAGGACGCCTTGGTGCGTGAAGGCGTGCCGGCGACGGCGATCGCGGTGGTTGGCCGTGGCGAGCAGGGTCTGCTGGTGCAGACCGGTCCGAACGTCCGCGAGCCGCAGAACCGCCGCGTCGAGATCGTCATCCAGTAAGCTGGACGACCCGAGACAAGGAAAGGCGGCCCGCAGGGGCCGCCTTTTTCTTTGCCGTCCCCTGGAGGCCGTGGCGCGAGCGTAGAAGCCGAGGCCGCCTTCTAAGTTTGGCGGCTGCGGCATTGCGTACTGTTTAGAGACTGGCGGGGCTCAGCCTGCCCCTGTATGGGCATGGTCCGGACAATTGCTGGATTTTTGCTGTCCGGATGCGATAAATCGGTTAGGAAATTTTGGCAGACAAGGCGCAGACCCGCTCGCACATGGCCTCGACGCTCGTTTCTCCCATCCGGATCGCTCCCCGCCTCGATTACACGATGCTGCGGAGGGTTGCGTTCGGCTTCGGGCTGCTTTTCGTCTTCCTCTCGCCGGCCTCTCCGGATCCGCTGGCCCTCGGCGTAGGCGCGTTCACGCCCTGGGTCATCCTGCGGCTGGTGGGTACGCCGACCATGCCTGCCGCCATTGCCTACTATCTTCTCTCCCAGTGGCTACAGGTGTTTGCCCGCGCGTTCCTCGCCCTCGTCGACGGCGAGCCTATGGCGCAGAGCATCTCCGGACCCTGGGTAGTCAATGCCTACTGGTACATGCTGGCGTCCACGGTGGCGCTGGCGCTTGCCTGCAAGGTGGTTCTGGGAGGGATAGCGCCCCCCACCGAAGAGAACTGGTCGGCACATCTATACTGGCGGCCGATCGATGTGTTCCTGGTCTACCTCGCCTCGAACCTGATCGCCCAGTCGGCCGGCCTCACCTTCGGCGGCGCGCTGTTCCAGTTTTTCGACGCCATCGCGCGCTTCAAGATCATGGCGGCGTTCCTGTTGTTCAGTTCGGTGATGGCGGTGGGTCGCGGCTGGCCCTTCCTGTTCGCGGTGCTCGGTGTCGAAATTCTCTCGGGCATGACCGGTCTGCTGGGAGATTTTCGCGGTGTTTTCGTGTTTCTCGGCACGGCAGCGCTTGCCACTCAGATCAGATGGACGTCCCGTACCAGCGGCTATGCCGTTCTTACGACTTTTGCCCTGGTGGCCTTGGCGCTCTTCTGGACCTCGGTGAAGACCGAGTATCGTGAAATCGCCACGGGCGGCGCAGAATCGCAGGCCTTACAGAACTCTTTGTCCGACCGGGCCGAATACATGCTCGGACGTGTCGCTGGTGCTGCGGACATCGACTGGGGATTGGCCTCGAAGGCCCTCCTCGAACGGCTGGCCTACGTCGACATCACAGGTCTGGTGATCAACGTCGACCTGGCGAGTTCCGAGCAGCAGTCGATGCGGCAATGGGGCGATGCGTTCAGCCACGTCTTCCAGCCGCGATTCCTGTTCCCGGACAAGGCGGCCCTGTCGGATACCGAGGTCTTCATTCGGCTGACCAAGGCCGACCTCCTGGAAAATATGCGCGGCGGAACGTCGATCAGCGTCGGCTACATGGCTGAGAACTATGTCGATCTAGGATTTCCAGGGATGTTGGGCGGCGTTTTTGCGGTCGGCCTGATGGTGGCTCTCGTGATCCGCTTCTTCTTTTCGTTCGACGTTCCGTGGATGGTGCGCCAAGGGGCGGCATTGGCCTTCGTTTATGCGATCTCTGCTAGCGGTCTCGAAATATCGATGCCCAAGCTCCTCGGCAGTTCCGTCACCTTCGCCGTGGCTTACGGTCTTGCGATGAAGTTCGCCTTTCCCGTCGCCCAGAGGTGGCTTGAGCAGCGGGCACGCCAGGCAGCTGACCGTGAAGCGACGCTCCGCCGAATCAAAGGCCTTTTCCGCGGCGGCGGTGGCGGGATCTAGTCAGCAGCGCTTGCCGACAGTGCTCGCAAGGGGGGGGGCGAGCGCCCCGTGATGAAAGACGTCGAACGCCGGAAGCCGACGACCACCACAGGCCTGGGAAACATGCGCTTCATCGAGCGGCGGCGGCGGCAGCAAGGCCCCGTCAGACGATCTCGGCGATGATGCGGTTTATCTTCTCGCGCAACACGCCGACGCATTCGCAGGCGCCGCGCTCCAGTCCGGCGCGATCTAGAATCGTGATCTTCCCACGTTGGTACCGGATCACGCCGGCCCGCTGAAGCCCATAGGCGATCAGGCTCACCGTCGGCCGTCTCACCGCCAGCATCTGGGCCAGAAAATCGTGCGTGAGGCGTATCTCGTCCTCATCGATGCGATCGCGAACCTGAACCATCCATCGGCACAGGCGTCGATCCGCCGTGTGAAGCGCGTTGCAGGCCGCGGTCTGCTGTATCTGGGCCAGCGTCAATTCACCGCTCGCCAGCGCCGTCTTGCGCAGGACGGGGCTTTGGTCGCTGGCGGTGTGGAAGTCCGCCGCGGTCATGCGCCATGCCGTCGCGTCGATCTGAACGACGGCCCGCGCGCTGGCCCTGTGGTTACCCAGGGCGGAGAGAGACCCGAGGATCGTCTCACGCCCCAGCGTGGCTGTCTCGATCGCCGTGCCGTCCTGCATCAGTGCAACAAGCGAGATCATGCCGCTTTCGATGAAATACACATGCTCGATCCGCTGTTCCGGTTGGTGGAGAACCAGGCCCTGGGGCAGGCGGTGGAAGGCGAGAAGGGGCCTCAACCGGGTTCGTTCGGCAGCGGGCAAGGCGGAAAGGAAAAGATTCTTCGGCTCGAAGACAGACGTCACCGCAGCAGCCTCCTCGTTCGCCGGAACGCCGCGGTGGGCCTCACGAGTACTCTCTTGATCGGACTTGGACAGGTCGTGGCTGTATTCCCACCCTGGTTTGGCGATCGGTACCTTGGCGAACGAAGAAGGTGCGGGCCGTATGGGCATGTTTGGAACCCCCGCTCAGAATGGTAGGGCTCGGCCATGCGGCATGCGCCGACCCAGCCGGTCACGCTTCACGACAGGCTCGTTCCCGGTAATCCCGCCCTTTGCCTCGTCTTCGGTTACGGCCGCTTCGGCATAGCGCCTGCCCAACGGCGTGAGACGAGGCCCATTGGGGCCGTCGTGCAGAAGGCCCAGAAGTTCGAGTCGCAGTCGATGTGCCGAGGGAAGATTCACGGTTTGGCCGACGGACAGTGCCCTGAGGAGACGCTTCTCCTCTGCGCTGATCCGCACCTGTGCGGTCGGCATGTCTCGCGGCTCCTTGAATCCGGGGTGAAGAGGTCCGCCGGCCCTTTCAGGCACCGACCGGACATGCAACGGGTCCCCCAAGTCGGGGTTCCGGCTTCGACCCTATTTGCTGACCCTTCCTGAGTTAGCGCAGGCCGACCTCAGCCGCCTTTATCTGCAGGGCAAGGTATTTCGAGTACATGCGGCACTGGGCAAATGAACCGCCCTGGAACCACAATCCCTGCTTCGGGGTGGGAATCCACATGTTGCGCAGTTCCTGTGTACGGTGGTCGAAACCCCAGACGGGGCCGACCTTGTGCGCGATCTCCGGTCCAAAGAGCTGCTCGACGAGATGATCCTGGCCCTTGTAGCCGGTCGCCAGCACAATGAGTTCGGCGGGACGCTCGGTACCGTCCTTCATCACCAGACCGGTCGCCGTGAACGAGGCGATGTCGTCATATTGGATCAGTCCGATCTCGCCCTTCGCCACCAGGTCGGAAGCCCCCACGTTGAAATAATAGCCGCCACCGCGGCCCCGGTACTTGAGCGGCCAGCCGGTGCCGTCCTCGCCGAACTCCAGACGGAAGCCTACCTGCTCAAGCGCGTCCAGCAGCGGGGCGTCATGTGCCCGCGCCTGATCCGTCAGGATGCGGTGGGCCTTCTTCATCATCCGGAGCGGCACCGAAACATTGATGAGGTCGCGGTCCTCGAGCGTCGGGCCCTTGCCGTAGTAGATGCCGTCATAGAGCTGCGCTCCCGGCTCTACGTTGACGATTAGCGTCGGACTCCGCTGGACGATGGTGACGAGAGCGCCGCTGCCGTGCAGGTCCTGAGCGATGTCGTGCGCGCTGGTGCCGGTGCCGAAGACATAGACGGGCCGGCCCTTCCATTCCGCGCCGCTGGTGAACTTGCTCGAATGGACGATCGTGCCGCCAAAGCGATCCAGGGTCGGGATCTCGGGAATGTTCGGAGTCCCGCTCACGCTGGTCGCCATGACGATGTGCCGGGGATGCAGCGTGCGATGGACGCCGTCGGCCACATCCATGTCGAGTTCGGCCGTCCAGCGCTGCTCGGTGGCGTCCCACGTCGCGCCCTTGAAGCTCGTGCCGGTCCAGAAGTCGATCTCCATGGTCTCGACATAGGATTCGAGCCAGTTCGCGATCTTGTCCTTGGGGATGTATTTGGGCCAAGTCTTGGGGAAGGGCAGGTAGGGAAAGTGATTGGAGTGCTTCTGGTTGTGAAGCTTCAGCCCGTGATAGCGCTTGCGCCAATTGTCGCCGATCCGTGCCATGCGATCGACGACCAGCGCCTCGACGCCCAGCGCCTTAAGTCGCGCCGCCGCCGTGATGCCGGCATGGCCGCCGCCCACGATGAGCACCGCCGGATCGCGATCGGCATAGCGTGAGGCCTCCCGCCGGCGGTCGAGCCAGTTGGGCCCGTGAAAGTCGCGCTCGAAGGCGGGCTCCTCGGCTCTGTCCAGGACCGTCTCTTCCTCGTGGCCGCGCAGCGATTCGAGCGACGTCAGCAGTGACCATGCCGTGGCCTCGCCGGCGCGGCAGTCGCTGCGCTTCAGCCGTACGATGCCGGCCCCTGTGCCGATCGCGGTCGTGAAGGCCAGGAACGCCTCGACGCAGGCCTCGCCGGCGCGCTCGACGTTGCGGGGCGGATAGCGCTCGAGGTCGATCGCAAAATCCTGGGCGCCGCTTTTAGTCGCTGCTTCGAGCAGGCGCCGAGCGACCTCGGCGCGGTCGCTCACGGTTTCGATTGTGCCTGTCAGCGCGACGATGTCCCGCCAGTCCGTGTCCGGCCGGAACAGCGCACCCAGGCGCTCCGGGTCGCGCGCCTCGAGCGCGGCGTTAAGGTCGGCCAGCCAATCGCTGACAATGTGTTTCGCATCACGGTTCAATTCGACATCCATTCTACAAACTTGTCGAAGGCCGTTCGCCAACACAACAGGGAAGGACGTGAATTTGCTCGAACGGCATCGTGGGCAGCGTCGTTCCTCGGACACGAATGGCTTGTTGCCTTGGCCCCTTCCTCTCCCCAAAAGGCCTGACGCCCCGTTTCCCCAAGGAAGCGGGGCTTTTTTGCGCGAGCCGAACGATCGTGTGAAACTGGCCGGGAGCTCTGGGGAGAGCGGGGGAAGGAATGACACTATCGCTGATCGTGCGCGTGCTTTGCGTCGCTGTGGCAGGTTTGGCTCTGGTCGCGAACTTCGTCCCGCCGGTCTCGGCGCAGCAATGGACTGAGGTCAAGGAGGACGGTTTCAAGGTCGAGATGCCCGGTCCGCCCGAGCGCTCGATGCAAGAGATTACGGTCAATGGTACCGGCGAGGTCGTCGACCAGATCGAGCTCACCGTCACCTTGGGCGTGACCGAATACTTCTTCTCGCGCACGCCTTACCGGAAGATGCCGGCGGACCTCACGCCGGCGCAGATGCTGCTGAACAGTCGCGATGGTCGGCCGGGACAGCTTCTCGCCGACCGGCCGCTCACCGTCTCCGGCGCCCCGGCGCGGGACTATGTCCATGAGGAGGAAGGATGGGTCCTGGCAACCCGCGCCATCTATGCCGGTGATACGCTCTATCAGCTCATCGTCGTCGGAAGGGCCGGGGTCCAGACGGCGCCGGCCACTCGCCGCTTCTTCGAGTCCTTCACCTTGTCGCCGCGCCCCGCTCCCTAGCGAGCGTTTTGCCCACTCTGCATCGAACCATCCCAGCCGATGTAAAGCTCGTTGTGCAACCTCTGGCTCGCAACGGCGGGTTCGAGGTCTAGGCGCTGCCCCGGTCGGCGCGGTGCAGCCGAATCGTCAGGAGCAGAGACCGGCCCAGCATGGCGCCCCCACAGAGCATGGCGACGAGGGCGGCCCCCAGGCGAAAGATCTCGAGGTCCGGAAGGGCGAAGAACGCGCCCAGGCACTCCACTGCCACGGTGGCTCCCACGACGATCGCCACCCAGAGAAGCAGGAGCTTGGCGGCGTGCGTGAGGTTGACCTGCGGTCGATACATGTCGTGCTGGATGCCGATCGTCATGCCGCGCACGGCGCCGACCACGAACCCGCCGGCAAGAGATGCACCAAACAGCCAGGGCGGCTGACGTTCGGCGAACTGGAGAAGGGAGAGGACAATACCTACGAAGAGGGCGAAGAAGGCCGGAGCAAACAGGCGCCAAATCGAAATGTAGCGCCGGCGCACCTCGCGAAGGGAGAGGTAGATGCAGCTGCCGGCCGCTCCGACCAGCAGCAAATGAACCAAGGTCAGATTGTGAATCACACGCGAAGCTTACACCGCAATCATTTCAGTTAAAGGCAGAGTCGCCGGCTTTCACCACCCAACGTCCGCTATGTGATCGCGGCTCCCGAAAAGGGCCGTACCGGGGCGGGGCCATCCATGCAATCGACGCGCGGCTTTCTTGCGGCGGTCCGTGGCGTCAGAATATTGTCGTAAACGCGAGTGACATGGGGCCATGTCGGGTTCCTTCCTCGCGCTCCTGGCATTGCTCGGGTTGCTGCTCTAACGGACCGTCGGCGCCGAACGACAGCAGATCGAGCAGCGATTGGTCCAGCTGGCGAAGCATGTGGTCATCGATCTGAAGCGCGACATCTGCCGGCATTCCATGATTCTGGAGACCCCTCTCAATTCCCGGTATCTGGCGGGTGGGGATCACAGGTGGTCCTGATCGAGGCGCAGGGCCGCCAGCTCGTGCGCACCTTCTTGCCGTTTGGACAGGTCCCGCGCCTTACCGCCAACCCGGTCACGCCGGAAACCACGCGGCGCACGCATCGACCGAAAAGAGGTCTGACATGAGCGCTGTTTGGCGGAGTTCGCGGCGAGTTCGTGGAGCATGGGATCGACGCCGACCGCAGAGCTCTCCGGTGAGTGATTCCGGCATAGGGGACAGAGTTCCGAAACACCTGCATTTTGTGCGTGTTGCCTCCTTTCGGAAGTCGTGGTTTGTTCCGCGACAGTTCGGGGAGTGAAACCAACCAATAGGGAGCTTCATCATGAATCGACGTCAATTCATCGGCGCCGGCTCGGCCGCCGGCGCTTTCGGACTGGCCGGTTGGTCGCCGCCGGCCGCCGCACAGGTTCAATTCTCGATCGCCACGGGCACCACGGGGGCGGTCTACTATCCGCTCGGCGGCGCGATGGCCAACATTCTCAGCAAAAAGGTGCCCAACTGGGCAGTCACCGCCGAGGCGACGGCGGGCTCGGTCGCCAACATGCACATGATTCGCGACGGCAAGGTTCAGATGGCGCTGACCCAGTGCGATACGGCTTATGACGCCATCAAGGGCCTCGACAAGTTCGTCGGCAAGCCGGTCGACTCGCGCACCCTGGCGGTGGTCTATCCGAACCTGGTGCACTTCGTGACCATGGAAGGCACGGGCATCAACAAACTGTCCGACATCAAGGGCAAGCGCATCTCGACCAGCGCACCCGTGAGCGGCTCCGAAGTCATGGCGTTGCGCATCATCGACGAACTCGGCCTCAAGCTGAGCGACATCAAGCGCGAGCGCCTGTCGCCGGCCGAGAGCACGAACGCCATGAAGGACGGCAAGCTCGATGGCTACTTCTTCAACGGCGGTCCGCCGGTCGCGGCGATCACCGATCTTGCGGCCACCCAGGGCGTCAAGATCAAGCTGATCTCGACGGCCGAGCTGGTGCCGGCCCTCAACCAGAAGTATGGCCCCGTGTTCGCCGCCAGCCAGATCCCCGCCAAGGCCTATCCGAACCAGGATGCGGCGGTACCGGTGATCGCCATCTGGAACATCCTGATCGTGCCCGCGTCGATGAGCGACGATCAGGCCTACACCATCACCAAGACGCTGTGGGAGAACCACGCCGATCTGATCGCCACCCACAAGGCGTCGACCGACATGACGGCGGCAAACCAGAAGGCGGCGAATTCGTCGGTGCCGTTCCACCCCGGTGCGATGAAGTTCTTTGCCGAGAAGGGCATCAACCTCTCGTAACGACAGGAAGCCAGACGGGGCCCTCCCAGCAAGAGGGCCCCGTTTCCATTTGAAGTGGGATGCACGATGACGGTCCAGGCCGAGCTGCTGAACGACGAGGAACGACGCAAGATCGAGGAGCTCGTCGAGCAGGAAGAAGGCGGCATCCACAAGTTCGTGGGCTGGTGGGGCAAGGTACTCACCTTCATCGCCTTCGCCATGACCATCTTCCATCTCTACGCCGCGGCGTCGACGGTCAACACTCAGTCCCTGCGCGAGATCCACGTCGCCTTCGCGCTGTCGCTGGTGTTCCTGCTGTTCCCGGCGGCGAAAAGCTGGCGTAACCGGGTCGCGCCCTGGGACATCGTGGCGGCCGGCCTCGTGATCGTCGTCATCTGGTACATGATGACGGGCGGCAGCTGGACGAGCCTCGCGGCCTCCGACGACTTCCTCGATCGCTATGTTTCGCCAACCTTCAGCGATCTGGTGATCGGTGGCATCCTGATCGTGCTGGTGCTGGAATCGACGCGTCGCGCCACGGGCTGGATCATGCCGATCCTTTCATCGCTGTTCATGGCCTATGCGCTTTGGGGCAACCACCTGCCGTCGCCGTGGAAGCACAAGGGCTATCCGCTGTCCGACCTGATCGCCGAACAATACATGACGCTGAACGGCATTTTCGGCTCTGCCATCGACGTCTCGGCCACGCTGATCGTGCTGTTCACCATCTTCGGTGCCATTCTGCAGGCATCCGGCGCCGGCCGCTTCTTCATCGACTTTTCGCTGCGCGCCATGAAGGGCCAGCCCAATGCGGCTGGCCGCGCGGTCGTGCTGTCGTCGTTCCTGCTGGGCGGCCCGTCGGGCTCGGGCGTGGCGACCACGGTCACGATCGGCACCGTCGCGTGGCCGATCATGAAGGAAGCCGGGTACGGCAAGTCGGCGGCGGGCGGCCTGCTCGCGGCCGGCGGCCTCGGTGCCATCCTGTCGCCGCCGGTGCTGGGCGCCGCGGCGTTCCTGATCGCCGAGTACCTCAAGATGTCGTACCTCGACATCGTGCGCATGGCGCTCATTCCCACCTGCCTCTACTATTTCGGTCTGCTGGTGATGACCGAGATCGACTCGCGCAAGTACGGGCTGCGCGCCGTCGATCCGACGGTCGACCTCACGATGGCACAGCTCCTGACGCGCTACGGTTTCCACTTCACGTCGCTTATCTCGGTCGTCGTGCTGATGGTGTGGGGCTTCTCCGCGACCTATGCCGTGTTCTGGTCGATCCTGCTCGCGATCCTTGTGAGCTATCTGAGGGCCGATACGGCCCTGTGGCCCGGCAGGCTCTTCCGGGCCCTGGCGGACGGCTCGATCCAGGCGCTGGGCGTCGCCGCCACCTGCGCCTGCGCCGGCCTCATCGTCGGCGTCATCACCAAGACCGGGCTTGCTCTGAAGTTCTCGTCCATCGTCATCGACCTGGCCGGCGGGTCGATCTTCTGGACGGCGATGTACACGGCGCTGATCGTCTGGGTGGTCGGCCTCGCCGTGCCCGTGACGGCATCCTACATCATGTGCGCCGTCATCGCGGCCCCGGCGCTGATCAAGCTCGGCATCCCGGATTATGCCGCGCACATGTTCATTTTCTACTATGCCGTGCTTTCGGAAGTGTCGCCGCCGACCGCGCTCGCACCGTTCGCGGCCGCCACCATCACGCGTGCCGATCCCTACGTGACCACGCTGCAGAGCTGGAAGTATGCGCTGCCGGCCTTCCTCGTGCCGTTCATCTTCGTCCTCGACCCGATCGGAATCGGTCTGCTCCTCGAGACGCCGAAGAACATGAGCTGGCTCTGGATTCCCTGGGTGACGCTGGGCGCCGCGGGCGGCATCGTGGCGCTGGCGGTGGCGGCGCAGGGCCATCTGTGGCGTCCCCTCGGCATCGGCACGCGCATCATCTGTGGCCTGGCCGGTATCGCGCTCACCTTCCCGGATATCGTCGACGATTGGGTGGGCGGCATGGTCGCCGCACGCCTGATCGGGCTGGCCATCCTGGCGGCGGTCATCGTCTACGAATACAGGAGCCCGCGGCGTCAGGTTGCCTGACGCCGTCCCGCCTACTGGAAGATCACCCGGGCTTCGCGACCCAGCATCTGCGGGATGCTCTGGGGATCGTCGGGCCGGATCTCGACCTCGACCAGTCGCGCACTGGATACGCCCAGATCGGCTTCAGACCGTTTGGTGCGCTTCACAGTCAACGGTGAGCGCGCGATCGTGCCGATATGGATGGTCCGGCTGCCCTGGAACGTGAACTCGACCTTGCCGCCCGGCTTCAGGTTGCGCAGATGGATTTCGTCGACATCGGCGAAGATGCGGATCTGGTTGAGATCGACGATCTTGGCGATGCCCCGGTTTGAGATGCGCTCGCCCTGCCGCGTGTAGATATCGACCACGACGCCGTCGAGCGGAGAGCGCACCATGGCCAGCTCGCGCTCGATCTTGGCTCCGTCAAGCCTGGCTTCGGAGATGGCGATGTCAGATTCGGTCTGCGCGAGATCGGCCCGCAGCACTTCCTTCTGGAAGTTGAGCTTGGCCTCTTCCCGCTCCAGCTTCTGGTGAGAGAGGGTGGACTGGAGCTGCTTCTGGTCGGGAGGCACGCTCGATCGCGACAGTTCGAGGTCCTTCAGCCGACTCTCTTCCGACGCCGACTTCACCGACACTTCCTGCAGGGCGATTTCGGCCGTCCTATACCCCGAGATCATCGTTTCGCGGTGCCGCCGCGCTTTGGCGATTTCCGATTCGATCCGGCGTACCTCGACATCTGCAGTGGCATAGTTGTTGAGGACCGCGATGACCTCGTCGCGTTTCACCGCCTGGCCGTTCTTGATACGTAGTTCCGTCAGGACGGAGCCGCCAACCGGATCGCCGGCTATTACGGCCGTGCCCGTCGGCGCGTCAGTATAGCCGCGCGATATCAGCGGACCGTTCACTTCGGACTTGTTCTGTGCGCTGCCGACCAGCAGGTCGGGCAGGCCCAACACTCCGGCCAAGGCCATCACGATGAACGCCACCGCGCCGAACCCGACCCCGACCCATGCGAATTTACCGCTCTCCGACATCGCGGACCGCTTTCATCACCCACTGAGAAGGGCCCGTATCTCCCTGGACGTCAAGGAGGAAGCGCTGGTGCTGCCGCACAGGATTGAACTGTGGACCTCCCCCTTACCAAGGAAAACCGGAGTGGCCGATTTCCGCGCAC